>CAJCCR010000171.1 GCA_903960945.1 uncultured Planctomycetaceae bacterium | reverse complement strand
TGGGCGACACCCCTCTCATAAGAATGCGAAGAGTGGTGGGCGACGCAAAAGCAACAGTTGCTGCCAAGTTGGAAAATTTCAATCCTCTGTGGTCGGTCAAGGATCGTATTGCTGTGCATCTGATCAAGACTGCAGAAAAAGAGGGTAAAATAAGGGAAGGTACGGTAATTATTGAACCTACCAGTGGCAATACTGGTATTGGCTTGGCATTTACTTGTGCTGCCAGAGGCTACAAATTAATTGTAACCATGCCCGAAACCATGAGCTTGGAACGAAGGCGACTGCTTAAAGCTTTTGGTGCGGAAATCGTGCTTACTGTTGGCGAAAAAGGAATGAGTGGCGCAGTTGCCAAAGCCGAGGAATTAATTGCAAATACCCCGAATTCCTTCATGCCACAGCAATTTATGAACCCAAATAATCCAGATACTCATCGCAAAACAACAGCAGAAGAAATCTGGCGCGATACCGATGGGAAAATTGATATTTTAGTTTCGGGCGTAGGCACCGGGGGTACGATTACCGGGATAAGCGAAGTTATTAAAGCCCGAAAACCTTCGTTTAAAGCAATTGCGGTTGAACCGTCTTCGAGCCCCGTGATCACTCAAAGAATGAAGGGCGATGATATTAAACCAGGCAGACATAAAATCCAAGGCATTGGTGCAGGGTTTATTCCTGGAGTTTTAAATCTAAGTATCATTGATGAAGTGATTTTGGTTAATGATGAAGACTCTTTTAATATGACCCGAAGAATGGCCAAAGAAGAAGGTTTTCTGTGTGGTATTAGTTGCGGAGCAGCCGCATTTGCTGCTGTTCAGGTGGCGCACCGCCCAGAAAACGCAGGCAAATTGATCGTGGTGGTACTGCCCGACCTTGGTGAAAGATACCTAAGTACACCTCTTTTCCCAGAATAGTCCCTTTTCGTTGTTTCTACTTATTACCAGAGAGGATTAATACTTCCTCTCTGGTTCAATTCCTTGCTTTTTCTATAATAAACTACTGTTGGCAGGCGACGAAGATGAAAAAATGCTTTTCATCCGCACTGTCAGGCTTTTTTATCGCTGTTTCCTTCAAAATTATCGCTAGCAGTAGGATAAGTTAAACGGTTCATCGAAGGAACTGCTTTGGAGTTTGGTCATATCCATGGTAAATCGAAATCTTTTACGACAGTATGATTTGTCAGATGCTGAATTAGACAACGAGTTGGCCGAAGCCTTTAGTAGGCCCGAAACCGGCGGAGATGTTGAAAACTGGTTGCTCGACGACCAACAAGAATTTGAATCCAATAAAGTTATCAAAGGCCGTATTGCCCGTATCGAAGGTGATGATGTTGTTATCGACATCGGCTACAAAAGCGAAGGCGTAATCCCGCTTAACGAATGGTTTGATGAAGCTACCGGCGAAATCGTTATGCCCAAAGCTGGCGAAGATGTTCAAGTCCTTCTTGAATCCGTAGAAGACGAAACAGGCAACATTCTCCTTAGCTATCGCAAAGCAAAGCGTCAAAAAGAATGGGAAATGATTATCTCCAAGCACAAAGAAGGAGATGTCATCATCGGCTTGGTCACCAAGAAAATTAAGGGTGGCTTGCTGGTAAACATTGGCGTCAATGTGTTCCTTCCAGCCTCGCAAGTTGATATTCGCAGACCCCCTGATATCGGTGACTACATCAACCGTAGTATTGAGTGCAAAATCCTCAAAATTGATGAAGCGCGTCGCAATATCGTCGTCAGCAGGCGTAAATTGCTCGAAGATCAACGCGAAGACCTCAAGAAAAAGTTGCTCTCAGAAATCGAACCCAATCAAGTTCGCAAGGGTGTTGTCAAGAATATTGCAGACTTCGGCGCATTCGTCGATCTCGGCGGTATCGATGGCTTGTTGCACATCACCGATATGACTTGGGGCCGTGTCAGCAATCCTCACGAAATTGTTCATATCGATCAGCAGCTTGAGGTTTATGTTATTTCTGTGGACAAAGACCGCGAAAAAATCGCTCTTGGTCTTAAGCAGAAATCCCAAAGCCCTTGGGCCAGCGTTGCTGATAAATACCCTATTGCCAGCCGCCACAATGGCGAAGTTGTCAATGTTATGAGCTATGGTGCGTTCGTTAAACTTGAATCAGGCATCGAAGGCCTTGTTCATATCAGCGAAATGAGCTGGACCAAGAGAATCAACCATCCTAACGAAATGGTATCGATTGGCGACCAGATTGAAGTTCAAGTTCTGAACATCAACAAAGATAAACAAGAGATTTCTCTTGGTATGAAGCAAGTTCAGAACAATCCTTGGGACAAAGTTGCAGAGAGATATCCTCCAGGCACCATTGTTTCAGGCGCTGTTCGCAACCTTACCAATTATGGTGCTTTCATCGAAATCGAAGAAGGTATCGATGGCTTGTTGCACGTAACCGACATGAGTTGGGTTCGCAAAGTCACCCATCCAAGTGAAGTTGTGAATAAGGGCGATGCAGTCACTTGCGTTGTTTTAAATGTTGATCAGGAAAGAAAGCGAATTGCGCTTGGCCTGAAACAA
This sequence comes from uncultured Planctomycetaceae bacterium, assembly GCA_903960945.1. Taxonomy (GTDB): domain Bacteria; phylum Planctomycetota; class Planctomycetia; order Gemmatales; family Gemmataceae; genus UBA969. The sequence continues at coordinate 26,837 of CAJCCR010000171.1, read as the reverse complement.
ATGAACAACGATCCTTGGGAAGGTGATATCCCAGGCCGATACAAAGCAGGCGAACTTCGTAAGGGTAAAGTTACCAAACTCACTAATTTTGGTGTGTTTGTTGAACTTGAACCCGGTCTCGAAGGCCTACTGCATATTTCCGAGCTTTCCGATGATAAAATCGAAAGCCCAGAGGAAATTGTAAAGGTTGGGGACGATATCGAAGTTCGAGTTCTTCGCGTTGATGCAGCAGATCGTAAGATCGGCCTCTCCCGTAGAAAATTGAACGAGCCTTATGTGGAAGAAACTGAAGAAACTGCTGAAGATGATTCCAATAAGCCACAAAGAGAGCTTCGAGGCGGAACCGGCTCTGCTGGTGCGGGCAATTTGATTAACATGCCCGAGTCCGAACCTGATCAACAATAAGGGTTATTCCTTTTATATTAACCGCTCCGGGGATTTATTCTCGGAGCGGTTATTTTTTTTGTTCCGATTGTGACGGTCATCCCTTATCATTTAATTATTCCTGTCTTGCGTGTTTGGTAGCTTACAAGGGTTAGTTCCTTATTGATATCGCTTTGACAACTTCAGCCTTGTTAGACCGGTAACACCTTTTCAGTGATGCGTTCTTCAGGTCGATAATTATCTTAAGCGAAGGCGCGGTAGTTTTATCATGCTGCTGATTTTTTCAACATCATTAATAACATTACCTTGCTTTCGTAAAATGTAAGTAACGATCATTGAACTTTAGCGACCTAGTAACCACCGGAAAACACCATGACTCGACCAAGTCGCCCACGCACTGAAGCAGTTCAATCTCCCTTAGAAACTTATCTAAAGGAAATTAACGAAACCGCTCTTCTTAATGCAGATGAGGAAAAGCAACTTGCCTATCGAATTGAAAAAGGCGATGCAGAGGCCAGAGACCGTATGGTTCGGGCCAACCTGAGGTTAGTCGTTAATATTTCCCGAAGCTACACCGGGAAAGGCCTTGCATTACAAGACCTTATTGAAGAAGGCAATCTCGGGCTTTTAAGGGCTGTTGAAGGCTTTGACCCCACAATGAACACCCGCTTTAGTACCTATGCTAGCTATTGGATTAAACAATCCATAAAACGGGCTTTGGTGAATACCGCAAAAACCATTCGAGTTCCTGCTTACATGGTTGAACTTCTTGCCAAATGGCGCAGAGCCAATGCCATTCTCCATGATACCCTTGGTAGGGCCCCCTCCCATGAAGAAATTGCAGCAAGCTTGGATTTACCCAAAAAGAAACTCAATATCATCAAGAAAGCCATCAAGGTTTACCATTCTGCTCCTCAACCAGAACAATCCGATAGTGGTTGGTCTCTGGAAGAAATGATCATGGATTCAAACAGCAAATCCCCTGATAACGAAATGGTTGAAGCTGATGATTTGGTTCATGTTAAAGATTTACTAGGCAAAATGGATCCACGTGAAGCAATCGTTCTTAAAATGCGCTTCGGGCTCGATGATGAAGAACCTAAAACCCTAAAAGAAATTGGGGAAAGTTTAGGCCTTACCAGAGAACGCGTTCGACAAATTGAAAGCGAAGCTCTCGAAAAACTGGGCGTCAGTATGGGCGTTAATTCTTAATTTAGGTAAAAAGGGCAATGAAAGTTGCCCTTTTTTGCACTTGTCGGCATTCTTTACATTGTAATTCAATCATTTTTACCTGTTATCTCCCGGCCTTTACTGGCCGATAAGGATTATGAGGAAGATTATTCCTTTGTAATTTGGGGAGATGATGCGTTACTTCATAATTGCTTATTTCTTTTTAATCATCTTGTTGGCAGGCATCCCTTTAGTTGCCTTGGCTGATACCTCTAATTCTGATTCACTTGCAGAATTACATTGGCGAGCGGGCCAAAAATCTTTAGATGCAGGCGACCCGGTAAATGCTCTTCGCTCGTTTAGGCAATCCCTTTCAATTAATCCTGACTCTGCTAAAACGCATCTTTCGATGGCTGCAGCTTGCCTAGCTCAGGGGAACGATTCCATTGCTGCTATTCATCTGAAAATTAGCCTCGAACTTGAACCTAGTAATGTGATTGTAAGGCAGAATTATGCGGACCTTCTCTTGAGGATGAATCAGCTTGAAGAAGCAAGGGACCAATTTAACTTGTTCATCAAAGATACCCAGCAATTTGGGGAACAAGCTAATCGGCATATGATTCATGCCCATAGCAGATTGATGGCAATTTCAGAGCAATTGGGCGATGTTTATGAAGAGCATTTGAACCGCGGTATAGGTTTGTACTTGCTGGCTTTGGAGAAAACGAAAAAAGATCAGCAGGAAGTACCTAATGATCAAAACTTGGAAGCGTTGCTGTTTCGCGCAGCAGGAGAACTGACCCAAGCCCGATTGACTCGAAATGATCAAATCCGCCCTTGCTGGTATCTTTACCTAGTTTGGAACAAATTGGCTTGTTCACAACCCGCGCAGCGATGGTATCGAATTACAGCCCAAGATGCCTCGGTAGAATGCTTGACCCCCAAGGAATTTCAAGACTTCCATCTTGTCAGAAAATTCGCTGAATCAGACCATATTCGAAAATAATTCCAACATTTTTCGCTATAAAGTGTTATTATCGCAGATGATTTCTTTTAATTTGAGTTGTCGCTGCTTAGGGAATTATTCATGTTTTTATCCATTAGATTGATCAAAGCTCTTGGGTTCTTTGCCTTGGTAATACCAATGTTTGCCTTGGCGCAGCCTATTCCTTTGGAAGATGTTTTAAAGGAAAGATCTGCAAGCTCAGAAATTTTCAACAAGACCCTGCGTGGCGAGGTTCCTTTCGATCCTAAAAATCCTGCTCACATGAAAGCTGTGGATGTTAATGCACGATTTTTTGTCTACAGGGTGACTAGGCCGGAAATTCAATCAGATCCTGGTAAAATGGATTCCATTTTCAAAGAGTTTGAAAGCGTTTTAAAGCAACTTAAAACTAAAGCTGATAACCCTTTTAACACTAGCTTCCTTGAAAAAATCCTTGAGAAAACCAAGGAAATAATCCCCAATACTTCCATCAGCGCACGCATTAATGCTGTTCGCATGCAAGCAATGTGTCCAGCCGAAATTGCCAACTGCGATCTTGCTGGCCAGAAAATTCTTCCTGAGCAATTCATGGAATCCTTCATTGGGGTATTACAAAAATCCCCCGATGATGGCATGAAGCTTTATGCCTTAAAAGGTATACGAGACACCTACAAGGTAATCCGCCCCATGGCATTGGTTAAGAAAGCTAGCAGTAGGGTCACTTTGAGCCCCGCATTAGAAGTTAAAGTTGCTGAAACGTTGGCACAGCTAATTGAAACGCCTATTGTTTACCCAGCAGGAACTGCTCCCGAAATCGTCGAAGGTTACAGGGTTTTAAGGCGTGAAGCATTGAAAGCTCTTGCCCAATCAAGGGCCCCAATTTCAGGGGAAAAAGGGAGAACAGCTTTTATTCTAGCTAAATTCGCCAATGGTTCAGATATCAAACCTGAACCTAGGTTAGATGAAAGGGCCGAGGCTGCAATTGGTCTGCTTAATCTTCGCCGTCAAGATCCGGATGCAAGCGAATACAATATGGAAGCAGCTTTATACCAATTCAGTTCGTTTCTCATCGATTATTTCCAGCGATTTAATTCCCGCAATGATTCCGATGCGGAAAAGTTGTTCCCTTGGAAGTACTATGCTGCAAGAATTACTGATGCGCTTGATGAGCTTAATAAAGAAGTGAAAAACTTTCCGTATGTAGTCGAAATGGTTCAGAAAATCGGACTCGGGCTCAGCGATATGGAAAAACTTGACAAAGCAGCGGTCCCCCAACTTGCTACTTTTGTGCAATCCAAAGCACCTGCAAGTTTATTGATCTATAAAAAGATTCCCGGAACAGAAGTAAAACTACATGGGAATTAGCTTATGAAGTCACAGGTGGGTGTTTTAAAAGGATATTTTCAACCAGTTTGATATCTTTCTCGTCAACGCCTTCGCGCCTTTGATACCTGCGCTTTAGGCTGTCAAGAACATGAAGCCACATTACCCGGTCAGCTACAAGGCCTTTGGTCCATTCGCCTCGTTTTTTAAATTTGAATTTGAAGGTCCATACCCCTGCAAATCTTTCTGCGCTTATGTATCGTTTCTCGCCCATTTCGGGGTCGATGTCGTGCCATTTGATTTCTATCATCGGGAAAGCCTCTTTACTATTTTCTTAATTGTTGAAGAAGCTTGCTGAAATCTTCGGGTAAACCCATGTTCCAGTGCATTGGTTCGCCAGATATGGGATGAATGAAACCTAGTTCTGCAGCATGTAATGCCAGCCTGGGGAAACCACTGCCATCAGGCAGAATGGATCCATTTACTGTAGTTCTGTATACTTTTTCCCCGCAAACGGGAGAACCTTTTTCTGCCAGATGAATTCTGATTTGATGGGTACGGCCAGTTTCAAGTTGGCACCCAACAAGAGTAAAAGCCTGGAATTTTTCGACTATATGTACATGGGTGACTGCTTTTTTCCCGGGTTGGGAAAATGGCGCACTTCCTCTTCGGCCATCGCCTCGGTCGCGAACCAAGATAGATTCAATGGATTGAGGCGCAATGGTACCCGGTATTAATGCCAGGTATTTTCTTTCAACCGAATGATTAAAGAATTGCATTCCTAGGCCGCGCTCTGCATCTGCGGTGCGGGCGAATACCAGCAAGCCACTAGTTTCTTTGTCTAAACGTTGAACCACGCGAAGCCTGGAAGATTTGCTTTTTGCTCCTTTTTTGGTCAAAAAACCTATTTGCTTGGTGACCAGATCTTCCAAAGTTGGGCTTAGCGATTTCCGCGATTCTTTCCAAGTTCGTTCTGCCGGATGCCTGACGGAATTTACACCGGGTGGTTTTTCCACCACGACTAGGTGCTCATCTAGGAACCTAATCGTTATTTCTTGCTTATCAGATGCTTTGCCATCTGGCTTTACCAGTAGTTCAACATCTTCAGCAGCGCGGACTCTTCTTGCAGGGTCAAGGCATACATCATTGCTGATTTTAATATGCCCTTGGGCGATTAATTTTTTTATCCTAGACCAGCTTAGATCAGGCTTTAGATTGCGAACGATAGTTGCTAGGGTTGCACCTTCGTTTTCAGGTGAAACCTTATGTTGAATATTTTTGGAAATGGTCATTATCTAGCTCTCTCGCCTTTTCTTTACTGATGCTCTACCTGGGCGGTAACCTTTGTTTTGCTTGTTTGCAGGATTGTTTGCGGGGGCGTGATAGTACTCGCCTTCAAGTGTGTTATTTGCCTTGGCGATTCGGGATTCAAACGCTTCTTTTGGAGGATTTGCAGGGATCAGTGCATCACAAGAATTTCCTATCAAATCTGTTCTGCCCGCAGCTTCAAGGGCTTTTCTTACTTCGAAGTAGTTTTCCGGTTTAAAAAACTGCAGTAGTGCTCTTTGCATTTTTCTATCACGAATGTTTTTTGCTATGTACACTTGCTCGCCAGTCATTGGGTCGATCCCTGTGTAGTACATGCAAGTAGCAATATCGAAAGGAGCAGGGATGAAATCCTGCACCTGATCTGGTTTGTAGCCATTGCGTTTTAAAAATAGCGCAAGTGCGATCATCGAATGTAAATCAGACCCTGGATGGCTGGCGATGTAATAAGGGATGAGATATTGTTTTGGCTTGCCCGCTTTTTGTGAAGCTTTTTTGAACCCATCGGAAAAGGTTTTGAAGTTGTCATGTGCTGGCTTTTTCATCAGCTTTAAAACATTCTCGTCCGCGGCTTCCGGTGCAACTTTTAAATGCCCCCCCACATGATGAGCCGTTAACTCTTCCAAGTATTGTGGAGATAGTTGTGCTAAATCCATGCGAATGCCGCTGGCAACCAGCACCTTTCGGATGCCTGGTATTTCCCGTGCCTTTTGCATCAGCTTGATGATAGGCCCGTGGTCCGTTCCCAGTAATTTACAAATCGTTGGATGTACACACGATAACCTTTTGCATTTCGCTTCTACTTCGGGGCGGGTGCAACGCATTTTGTACATGTTTGCGGTAGGGCCACCAATATCGCTTACTATTCCGTTGAAGGATTCATCTTTGCCCATTTTTCCCAGTTCTAGGAGTACTGATTCTTCAGACCTAGACTGAATTATTCGCCCTTGATGTGCCGTGATGGAACAAAAAGTGCAACCCCCAAAGCAACCCCGCATGATGGTTACAGAATCTTTGATCATTTCGTGCGCAGGGATTTTCTCTTTGTAACTCGGATGTGCTTTTCGAGTGTAAGCAAATCCGTATATCCGATCCATCTCTGCTGTTGAAATTGGAAATGCAGGAGGCGTTGCAACGATTGCCTGATTGTCGTGGTACTGGATCAGGGTTTTAGCGTTAAACGGGTTGGTATTGAGATGGATGGTTTTTGTCGCTTGTACAAAAGCAAGCTTGTCCGTCTTAACCATTTCAAAGTTGGGTAGGACTTCAAAGCCAACTTGTGCCTTGATACCATTTTCGTCTTTGATTAAAAACTTTTCTGCGATCAAATGCTCTTGGCCTACAGGTGGAGTTTCTTTTGCACCCAGTGCGAATGCAATTCCACGCATATCGCGTAATTGTTGAACACTTTCGCCTGCTGCTAATCGTTGGGCCATTTCGACAATTGTGTTTTCGCCCATTCCATAAGCGACGATGTCGGCTTTGCAATCTAAGAGGATAGATTTTCGTACGGTATCGCTCCAGTAGTCGTAATGCGCCAATCTTCGTAAAGATGCTTCAACGCCCCCTGCGATAACTGGTACGCCCGGGAAAGCTTCTCGAGCGCGATGGCAATAAGGTAAAGTCGCGCGGTCGGGTCGAAGCCCAATATTTCCACCTGGGGAATAAGCATCATCATTACGGACTTTTTTATTTGCGGTGTAGTGGTTGATTAGAGAATCAAGATTGCCCGCACTGATCGCAAAGAATAATTTGGGTCTACCAAATTGACGCCAAGGCTCGACCGATTTCCAATCGGGTTGACTGAGCATTGCAACTTTGAATCCTGCATATTCCAAACTGCGTGCAAGAATGGCCATTGCGAAGCTAGGATGGTCAATGTAGGCATCGCCCGTTACAAAAACGATATCAACTTCAGACCAACCCCGGGCCTTCATTTCTTCAAAGGTAGTAGGGCAGAGGGGGGCGCTATTATCCGCAGATAAAGGTAGTTCGAATCGGTTTTTTTTTGTTTTAGTGCTGTCTTGCATTAAAATCCGCACCATTGATGTTTTAAAGGTTATTATCTCACCTTAGAACATTATAGGTGGTTATCTGGAAATTACCTCTCCAAGCGAGGTTTCTGCTTTAGAATTGCTTTTATCTTGTAATGCAAAGTCCAAAGGTAACGATTGAAGGAGGTCCAATAGGTCTTTTTCCTGAACAAGCGCGTTGGCTTCTGAAATTGAGACCCATTTTCGTAATCTTTGTCGGTGTTCGGGATATACTTCCGCAACACTGGAAACCTGCATTAAAAACACCGTAACAAGATAGGAGAGCCCGGATTTGGAGTAGCGATAGGATCCCAGAGGGTTACTATTTAGTTTACCCGTTAAACCAGCTTCTTCCCAAGCTTCCAAAAGGGCAGTTTCTGCTGCTGTTTTTCCTTTGGATATCGAGCCTTTGGGAATTACCCATCTTTTTCCACTTTTTGAGGTTACAAGGCAAACATTGCCTTCAAAATACGGAATTGATGCCGCTTGCAACAACGAGGGAGAATTGAAATTATCTGCCATGACAAGTGTTCCATCCATGGAAATTAATTAATTACTTATAAAGGCGTATTTGGGCCAGTCAAGTTAAACTTGGGAAAATTAACCATAACCTCACATCTCTCTGCTCAAAATAATAAATAGATTTTAATCTTTGTCGGTTAGGGTAAATTAGGAAATGGTAGGTTCTAACTTCAATGGCTTTAAACGATCGATAGCAACATGAAAAACAACGATAATATTTTGCTAGTGGAAGACGAACCGGGGGTATTGCAGACTTTTGCAGAATGGTTGCAATCCTCAGGGTTTGATATCAATATTTATCGGGCAAGGGATGCAGAAACGGCACTTAAAATTGCAGCAGAATCTCAAGTCGATCTTGCAATCCTTGACTGGAATTTAGGTACAGGGTTAAACGGCCTTGATTTACTTGAAGACCTTTTTGTTTTTCAACCCGATATTGTTGCGATTCTTGTCACCGGATATGCCAATCAGGCTACCCCTTTGCATGCAATGCGAATAGGTGTGCGCGATTATCTTGATAAAAGTCAGGATCTGACTCGGGAAAAATTTCTTGATGCAGTCTTGAAGCAATTGCAAAAACTTCGCCCCCTTAAAAATCAAAGAATGTTTCAAAAGAAACTTGAATCTTTTAAGGATATGGTAGCTCGCTCTTTAGAATTGCTTGACGCCAATAGCGCTTTTAAAAATGAAAACACCCTCGATGCTACCTGTAATAAAATAATTCAATCAGCATTTGAATTTTTCCCCATGAAGAATGCCTCGGTGTATCAAATCAATGCGGGCGGCTTTATTCCCAATAATGGTTGCCCCGTGATTACCTACGATGGAGGAAGTTTTGTTTCTTCCAATGTGGATTTTAGTTCCAGCCTAGCTTCTGCGGTTTGCAATCAAAATTCCACCATTCCACTTCGTGTTGATCTCTCTAAAAATGTGAATCAAGAATTATTTGTTATACATCCCTTTGAAGCCAACGCTCAAACCGCTTTGTTCTTGCCTCTCGTGTATGATTCCCAATTGATCGCTATTCTTGAATTTGTCGACCCTCAAGAATCTGCCCTAATCAGGTGGGAAAAATTGACTGGTATTTATGCCGAATTGCTTGCTAAATCAATGGGTCACGATAAGGCGAGAACCCATCTTCTCCTTATTATGGAGAAAGCGTTAAAACTTTCAGATTCGTTGAGTCCCTTGGAAATTACTAGTCAAAGCCTAGGGGATAATATTAATAATGCAATTGCAGAAACGGGTATCCCGCCTGAAGAAATAGAGTTTTTAAATCAAGTCCGGGCTTTGCAGAATCGCTTTGGAAAAAGTGCTCTAACTTCCAGCACTGAACTCTTGAAAACTGTTGAAAAAATGCTCCTTGCATCTTTTGGGGAGGCTTCCAAGTGACTGAGGGGCAACCTTCCTTTGATTTTTTTAAAGCCTTGCAGAATCTGATTAAACTTGGCTTTCGAGATGGATTACTTGGTAATCCACTTGCGGATGGGAGTGGTGTAAATATTGCTTTGATTGATACCGGGGTAAATGTAACCAAGTTGCAAAGAAAATTTGATGGCAAGGGTGTTAAATTTAAAACCATCACAAACGCATTGTTTAAACCCAATGGAGTAATTGATTATTCTTCCATCGCTCCCCCGGTTCTGCCTCATGGAACAGTGGTTGCAGATATTCTTTTAAACCATGCGCCCCAAGCACAATTATATTCTGCAAATGTTTTTGAATTTCGATCCTTTACCGAACTTGATCTGCTGCTTCATGCGATTCATGTTGCAATCCATGATTGGAAATGCAAGGTAATCAATCTTTCGCTTGGATTGCCCGAAGAAAGGTTGCAGCAACCTTGGCGTAGATTACAGCTTTTAAATGCGCTTGAAGACGCCTATCGGAATGATGTTCTTGTTTTTGCTGCAGGAAATAATGATCACCCATTAACCCGCAGTTTTCCTGCAGTGTTTGAATCCTCACTTTTTTCGGTCAACAAGAAGTTGTTGGACGGGATGCTAAAGTTTAAATATTTTCCTCAGGCAGGGCTCGAATTTTTAGGGCACGGCTACGCAGAACTTGCGCCCATTGGTTCAGATCTTGAAACATCTTGGGCTACTGCCCACCTTGCTGGCACTGCTGCTAAAATTGTTTCTTTATACCCCACGATAAAACCTTTTGAGATGAAGTCGATACTCTATTGGGTTTCACGCGAATGGTATGGTCAATCAGGTTGCAATTCCTAATTCAGTCATTCTTCGATAAAGCGAACTAAGTGCTATTTTTAGTTTTTTAGCTGCTTCTCGTTTGTCGCTATTTTGATTTAGTATTAGCTCGATATGAGTTTTTTCAAACCTCTTTACTGCTTCATCTAATCCATCGATTAAAACGAATTCCCCTATTGCTGGGGCCAAGCCAGGTGGTAGATCTGTAGGTGTAATTAAGGGCCCATCAGAAAGAATGACTGCTCGTTGCAATACATTTTCAAGTTCGCGTACATTTCCTTTCCAGGGGCAAGCCATTAATATTTGCATCGCTTCATGATTCACCCCGGTGAATCTTTTACCCATTGCTTTTGCGTGCTTATCCAAAAGATATTCCACAAGTTCCGGGATATCTTCCATTCGGTTTCGAAGTGGTGGAATTGTGATTGCTACAACATTTAAGCGATAATACAAATCTTCGCGAAACCGGCCAGCTTCCACTTCTTTTTGCAAATCTTTATTGGTAGCAGCGAGAATCCTCGCTTCCACAGTAATGGGTTCGTTGGCGCCTACAGGGAGTATTTCTTTTAATTCAATTGCGCGTAAAAGTTTAGCCTGGGTTGCAAGGGGAAGTTCAGCAATCTCATCAAGGAAAACGGTGCCTTTGCCTGCATGCATAAAGACACCGTTTTGGTCTTTATCTGCACCAGTGAACGCACCTTTTTTGTGACCAAACAATTGATTTTCCAGTAAATCGTGCGGAATGGCAGCGCAATTCATTGCCAGAAATCTGCTCGGAGAATCTTTTACATTAGTTGAGGCTTGGTTTGCTCCATCATGGATTACCCGTGCCAGCAATTCCTTGCCCGTGCCACTTTCGCCTGTTAATAATACGGTCGATCTTGTTGGCGCGACTTTGTTTGCCAATTCAATAGTTTGGCGCATTGCCTGGCTTTTACCAATGAGTTTGGTTTCAGGGTAGATGCGGTTGAGTTCTTTTCTCAACCATTGGTTTTCAAGTGCCAGCCTTTTTTGTTCGAGTAATCTTTTTATCTTCTCTGACAACTCCGCAAGGATTACAGGTTTGATAAGATAATCTTGAGCACCACGCTTGAATGCTTCAACTGCGTTTTCAACAGTGGCATACGCAGTGATCATCACGACAAATACTTCAGGGCTAATTCGTTGAAGTTCCTGTAAAAATGCGATGCCATCCATCCCTGGTAGTTGTAAATCACAAAGGCATAATTCAAATCTTGTGTTTGTCGCCAACTTGATACCTTCTTCGCCACTACTTGCGCAAATCACTTTGAATCCCTCCTGATTCAGGAATTCTGTAAGAGTTTCGCGGATCAGTGGTTCATCATCAATGACAAGAATGTTTGGGAGTGATTCTTTTGCACCGGAGTGATTCTTTTTTAATTCAGTCATGGGGCACCTTGGTTGGTTCGATTGAAAGTGCAAAATTGGTTGAGGGAATAGTTGCGCTAAAAAGTGATCCACCTTCGGGTTTTTGGGTATAGCGAATCATTCCTTGGTGTTCCTCGATTATTTTTTGTGATACAAAAAGGCCTAGCCCGGTCCCATGTTTTTTAGTAGTGAAAAAAGGAAGAAATAGTTTTTTAACATCATTTTCTGCGACTCCGGGACCGTTATCGCTTACTTGAAAAATAACGGAGTCACCTTCAACAGCGATTCCAACCTCAATAATACCGCCTGTGCCTGCAGCATCAATGGCGTTTAAAATAAGGTTTAGAATTACCTGTACCAATTGGTCATGAATTCCGTTGATGGTTGGCAGGTTTTGAGGGACAGGAAGCAAACTAACCTTACCTCTGGTCCTTTTGTAATATTTTGCAATATTCATTGCTTCTTCAATGACTGGTAAAGGTTTGATTTTTTTTCGTTCGAGATTAGCAGGTCTAGAAAAATCCATTACTTCTCGAAGAGTATCGCGTATCCGTATTAGTTGGCCACTCATTAGGTCAAGTTTTTCTCTTGTGTAATCATCGAGTTCTTTTTTTTGAAGAATTTGAACCATAGAGGAAATAGAGGTGAGTGGGTTGCCAACTTCATGGGCGATTCCTGCTGCTAATAGTCCAAACGCAGCCATTTTTTCTTGCTGTAATACTTGTGCTTGTGCTTCCTGTAACTGCTTTGATCTTTCTGCAATTCTTGCTTCAAGCTCGGATTGGTTTTTTAATAACTCCTGATTTAAAACTTCAAGAGAAGAACTTGTTCTTCTTAAAAGCGAGGTTAATGATGTTGATGCCCATGCCAGCCAACCCATGACAATCATGGTTAGTGAGATGAACAGTTTACTTTGTGAATTATCATTCAAAAGGAAGACTAAGGTAGTGTAACTGATGCAATGAAAAGTAAAGCAAAGCGCAGTCACAATCCAAGAATATCGCAATGCGCAACATAAGATTGAAAGAAAATAATAATAACGAAAAGTGCTGGAAAGCCCTTCTTCATAGTAGCAAAGTAGGCCGATGAAAAGCGATTCCATAGCTGCGATAAACAAAGGGTAATCGGCTAGGAAAACTTTTTTTTTCCAACTGAAGTAAGTGTCTAAAAGGGTGTACCCAACCCCGATGGCAAGGATTCCGTTTAATAAAACCCTGCGGTCCCCGCTCATATCTGTTGCATTAACTAAAAAGTAGCCTATTAAAACCCCAAACCATCGGATTTTTACTACGATGGCTTCGGCATCAAGATCCCATGGGTTTGGGGTGTTTTTGTTTTCCATGTAATTCATGATAGGCCCATTGTAAAGATTTTCATCTTGGGGCCCATGAGTCAAGAATTTGGGAAGGATGTTTTTCTTCCGATTGAATAATAAGTGAAACCAACGGAGGAAAGAACTTTAGGTTCGTATAGATTTCGCCCGTCAAAAATGACATTTTCTTTAAGCATTCCTGCCATAAATTGAAAATTTGGATTCCGAAACTCTTGCCATTCGGTAACGATTGCCAAGGCGTTCGCACCTTGAAGCGCATCATAAGGCTTGCTGCAATAAGAAAGCTTATCACCATAAATCGCCTTAACATTGGGCATTGCTTCCGGATCATGAACTTGAACCTTAGCGCCTGCATTAAGAAGGGCGTCGATTAGCACCAATGCGGGGGCCTCCCTGATATCATCGGTTCTGGGTTTAAAGGCCAAGCCCCAGATTCCAAAAGTTAAGCCCTTGATGTTTCCTTTGAAATGATCATGGATTTTTGAAAAAAGAAGCTCCTTCTGAAGTTCATTGACCACATCAATTGCAGCAAGCATGGTGGGTGCAATTCCGATTTCATTTGCCATGTGTATTAATGCACGAATATCTTTTGGAAAACAACTGCCTCCATATCCAGCGCCCGGAAACAGAAATTGAAATCCAATTCTGATGTCATGCCCAATCCCTCTGCGGACATCATTGATATCCCCGCCCATCTTTTCGCAGATGTTTGACATCTCATTGATAAAGCTGATTTTGGTGGCAAGCATCGCATTTGCTGCATACTTTGTCATTTCAGCACTTTCAGGCGACATGATTAATAAAGGGCGTTCTGTCCTTAAAAAAGGCGCATATAACTCTTTAAAAATTTCAGCCAGTTCCGGAGAGCGAATTCCTATGACCACCCTGTCTGGTTTGGTGCAATCTTCGATTGCAGCCCCTTCCTTAAGGAATTCAGGATTGCTGCAAATGTGGATGGGGAATTTGCTGTTCGCATTTACAATGTCTTGAACTTTTTTATTGGTGCCTACAGGAACAGTGCTTTTTATGATTACAATTTTGGTTTTGTTTGCAGCAAGTGCGATAGATTTAGCAACAGCAAAAACAGTGGAAAGATCGGCAGCTCCTGTTTCACTTTGTGGGGTGCCCACAGCAATGAATACCAAATCACTTGCTTGGATGCCTTTTTCTAAATCTGTTGTGAATACAAGTCGGCCGTCCCGGGAATTACGATGCACCATTTCCAACAAGCCAGGCTCATAGATTGGAATCTTACCTTTTTCCAAGACTGCAATTTTTGCTTCATCCTTGTCGATGCATATGACTTCGTTCCCGCTATCTGCAAAACAAGTACCAGTAACCAAGCCAACATAACCAGTTCCAACTACAGCAATTTTCATTTTTATTCCTTAGGGTTTTGCAATTGAGCGGCAATAACCTGACGCCAATAGTTCAAAGTGTCGGTAAGAGTTTCTTCAAGAGAAAAGGCCGGTTCCCAAGAAATAGTTTTGTTAAGTTTATCGATGCCGACAAGCAATTCAAAATCTTGAGCAGAAGAGGATGGTTCTTCTTCAATTATTAAGTTGGGCTTATTTGAAAAAGAAACGAGCATTTTTAAAGCATCAGAAATACGAGTGTTTTTACCAGACCCGATGTTATAAGCTTCGCCTGGTATTCCATGCTCCATCAGGGCCACATAAGCTTTTACTGTGTCCCGTACATCGGTGAGATCTCGGAAAGCAGATAGTGAACCTGTTTTAATGACAGGCTTTTTTCCTAAGAGTTCTATTTCAGCAATTTGTTTGGAAAAACTCGCCATTGCAAAATCAATGGATTGCCTTGGCCCGATGTGATTAAAAGGCCGTGCACGAATTATTTCTATCTTGTCGTTTACCCAAACTTGATAGCTCAAAAGGTCCGCCGCAGCTTTGCTAGATGCATATGGGCTTTGGGGCATTAACTCTGAAGATTCGGTTTTAATTTCTTTGTCGTATCTAGCTGATCCATAAATTAAACCAGACCCAGCGAAAAGAACCTTTGCCTTAATGCCTGATTTTTTTATGGCATCATAAAGAGTCTGTGGGGCGTTCAGATTACCCAACCAAGCTTCATGTTGATTTACAAAAGATTTCCCCGTCTGGGCAAATCCAGCTAGGTGGTAGATGTGTGTTGGATTGATTGTTTTTAAAAGTAAAGCCAATTGGGCCGAATCTTGAAAATTGCTGGTATGCAGCGGGATATTATGAAGATTTTCAGGGCAAGTTTTAGGCCATTTACCAGACCTACTAATCCCATGGATTTCCCCAGCGAACCCCTGAAGATGTTCTGCAAGATACGAACCAGCAAATCCGGTAATCCCAGTAATAAGAACCGTACTGCTACCAAGTTTTTTGTTATCGGTGCCCATATTGCTTTTGATAGTACGAAAGATAATCACCTGTGCGAATGGAATTAATCCAATCAGTGTTTGCAAGATACCATTCTACAGTGTGCTTTAAACCCTCTTCGAAAATAACCGTTGGTGCCCAACCTAATTCTTTTTCTGCTTTAGAACAATCAATGGCGTATCGTTTGTCGTGGCCTGGCCTATCTTTAACATAGCGAATTAAAGAGTGGGGTTTTTGCAGGTTGTTGAGGAGTGCATGCGTTAACTCAAGGTTCGTTCGTTCGCTTTTTCCGCCTAGGTTATAAACTTCACCTACACGGCCTTTTCGCAGTACAGCAAGAATGCCTGAACAATGATCGTTTACATGAATCCAATCGCGTACATTTAAACCATCCCCGTACACCGGGACTTGTTCATTTCGTTGCAAATTGCTGATGAAAAGTGGAATCAGCTTTTCGGGGAATTGATAAGGCCCATAATTGTTGGAGCAGCGTGTGGTCATTGCGGGAAAACCAAAGGTATGCACATAGCTGCGAACAATGAGATCAGAAGAGGCCTTGCTTGCGGAATAAGGACTGTTCGGGGCAAGTGGAGTATCTTCGGTGAAAAAACCCGTATCACCCAAGCTGCCATATACTTCATCTGTTGAAACATGGACAAATCTTTTGATGTTGTGGGCTCTTGCAGAATCTAAAAGTACCTGGGTGCCAACAATATTGCTGCGAATGAAAGGGCCAGAATCTAGAATGCTTCGATCAACATGACTTTCTGCAGCAAAATGTACTATCGAAGAAACTCCGTCCTTTAGGACTGCGTCAACATCTTGCTTATTGGCAATGTCGCCCTTGACGAATTTTAGCCTGGGATTCTTTTCCAAATCTTTAAGATTCGCAAGATTGCCAGCATAGGTGAGAAGATCAAAGTTGATTACTTCAACCGTGGGCTCTTTTTCTAGAATCATGCGAATGAAATTGCTGCCAATAAATCCGCAACCACCTGTTACAACTAACTTTTCCATGAACAATCCTTTATGTGTGCCAAAAGTAATAGGTATGAAGTAACTTTTTTCGAGGGTGTTTGGGAAGATCATTTTTCGATTTGATTTTAAAAAGAATCGATGAATATTAAGGAATATTCTCTTTAGACTTGACATAATCCTTAACTGGATTTAACTTTAAGTCACTTGGCGGTGGAAATAACTTTATTCCTTGCCGTACAATTTCAGGAGTGGTAACCGTGACTAAAAAAGAAATCGTAAAGCAGATTTCTGACAAAATCGGTTTGACACAGCTAAAGACCAAAGACATCGTACAACAAACTTTTGATGCGATTGTGGATGCTCTTTTAGAGATGGGGCGCATTGAATTAAGGAATTTTGGCGTTTTTGAAGTTAAACAGCGGAAAGCTAGAAAAGCAAGAAATCCAAGGACCGGCGAACGGGTTGATGTGCCTCCTAAATACGTTGTAACTTTTAAACCCGGTAAAGAGATGGAAGAAAGAGTCAAAAAACTCACCAGCATACCCGTTAATCTTGATGGCGAGGGGCTCATCTTGGGAGATACTGACGAAGTTACTAAGCCCGGGCCATCTTTGTAATACCCCATTCTAATCTTTTAATTCCTAAACCATCATAAACCTAAAGGCCCCAGAGCCCCCATCTTTTCTTTTCGTTAAATCCATTATCATTCCTTATTTTCCTCTCAAGCTTAAAATCATTACATCCGATATATCATTCAGGTTTAGTTGAGTTCCCAGTTATTTTCCTGCTAGGGCAACAAACCTTTAGATCTTTTTGATAGATCTTGAATGCTTGAAGGGATTTAATCATGAGCCGTATTTTTTTGTTCTCTGCAGTTGGCTTGGCTATCCTATGCAACACTGGTTGCTTGATTAATGCTTATTCTTCTGATCCTAGCATGCGTATAAAAGCTTTGGTTAATCAATCTGAAGATCTTAGGCAGATCGAACAGGAATGGTCTAGGATTTGGTTTACGGACCATCCTTCCCACCTTACAAACGAACGAGTGGATGGCGGTTTACAGTAAACCGATTTTTAATTTTAAAAGATTCAACCCGACTCTTAATCTTTAGGAGCCGGGTTATTGTTTATACTTGAACCGTTTATCTCATCACCCGTGAAATGCAAATAAAACCCTTCTGGCTTTTTACTCTTTGAAAAATCAATTTCGATAAGATTCGATCCGGGATTAAGATCTAAATCAAAAGTGCAAGTAGTAATTGATTTTTTGATTTGTTGCTCCGT
Source organism: uncultured Planctomycetaceae bacterium (assembly GCA_903960945.1). GTDB lineage: Bacteria > Planctomycetota > Planctomycetia > Gemmatales > Gemmataceae > UBA969. The sequence continues at coordinate 9,534 of CAJCCR010000171.1, read as the reverse complement.
TTTTAGGACAGTGTTGATTCTTAATTCGAAGGAATCACGAGAGGTAATGGTAACTACGGATTTAGATTGATTATTCGAGTTTAAATAGAAGTGAAAGGAAAGTTGCTCCGAGGTTACCTGACTGTACTTCTGTAAATCAAAAAAACCGTCATTTCTTGCAGAGATCAAAACGCTTTTAGAATCATCCAAACCTTTATTTACCTTGATTTGACCAGCATAAGATGCGCCCGAAAACGTTTTGCTATTTGTGGGGGCTTTAAGGAAAAAAACCAAATCCAACAACTCTCTATAACTTAGTTCGCTGGAAAGGTTATCAGGCATGATGGAACCTTTAACAGGAATTAACGAAGCAATTTCGTTTTTACTGAAAGTCGATATTGTTCCTGTAGCGGTTGCCAACATGATCTGATTTTGTGCTGATCTGGTTTTTACCCCGATGAAAGTTTTGCCCGTTTTAGTTTTTAGTTCGAAAGTGCTATGGGCTGGGTTTATTTCGTGCGCAGGATCTAGTAACGAACGGATTATTTTTGCTGTTTCCATTTTTTGTATAAAGGTTAAATCCGGGCCTATCGTGGTATCGTTTTTGTTTATTGCATGGCAAATGACGCAAGATTGATTGTTGGCATTTAGAAAAGTTTCTTTTCCTCTTTCGAGGCTTGCGGAAGATTTCATAGATGCTTCAAAAAGCTGTAACTGTGAAAGGTCGTTGTCTGCTAAGAGGGCTTTTTTAAGTAGCAAGCTGTTTAAATCTTTTCCTTCAGAGGATTTTAGGCCAAACTTTTTTAGGCATTCGGATATGGCGGGCAATAAATTGGGGTCGCATTTTCCAGAATTGAAGTATGCAAATAGAACTTTGGCCCCTGATGGGTTTTTTTCTAATAATTGCAAAGCTTCACTTTTTAAAGTATCAGGGAATAAAACCGAACCAAGCAAACCTTGAATACTTTCAGATGCTTTATCAGGGTCAATTATAAATAAGGCCTGTAATGCAGCTTGTCTTACTTTCAAGCTTTCTCTTTGGGACCTAGTGCCGCTCAAAATATTGATGATTATAGGAATAGATTCCTTGGTTTTTAGAACTGCGAGGGTTTCTAAAAGGGGGATCTTTTCTTCGTCTTGAATTTCCTGACTACTTATCCGTGAATTAAGCTTTTTTGAATACGAACTAATGTTGGCATTTTTGATCATATTAATGCATGCTGTTTTAGTTTTGATGTTTTCATCTTCTAGGCAGGTATCTAAAAACTTTTCCCATTCTTTAAATGAGGCGTTAGGGAAACAGCTTAAAGATTCTAGTAAGGCAATTTTTATCGGCGCTTCCATGGTAGGTTGCTTAAAACAATAAAGAGCGAGTTGAGAAAGAATGGCATCGGGGATTTGTTTTTGGTGTTTAAGGCTTTTTAGTAAATCGACTATCTCAGAATCACTTATGTTTTGATTTTCAAGCCATGCAAGGGTTCCTTCTAATGCGGGGGTAGTGCGCATCATTGTTTGGACTTCTAGAATTTTTCTGATATCTTTTTTTACGCCAGTATCCCCAACCGCAAGTATGCGTTCCGTGCCATTTTTGCCTGTTAATTCCAAGGCACGAGCAAAAACGTCGAGCATTCGAATATCTGATCCCTCATAAAATAAGATCGAGTTCACTAGGCTTTCTGCTGATCCTGGCGCATTGTTTTTTCCCATAGCCAGTGTGATTGCATTTCTGAGTTCGGGCGTATCAGATCCTAGATGCTTAAGTAGAACATTAAAAATTGAATCGCTACCAGGAGAGGCAAATCGGCACAAATATTGTGCTGCCAGAAGTTGAAGGTTGGGGTCTCCATCTGCAAGTATGTTTTCGCATATTGATTGAACTTCTTTATCCCAAAAATGGGCGAGAGCTTCTAAAGCGCGTAATTTCGATTCCGAAGCTTTATCCTCATCTTTAAGGAGTTTTACTAACGATTCAACCGCATCTTTGCCTTTCCGAATTAGAGCATTTTTAGACGCGACTTTTATGAAGTTTTCTTCTGAATCAAGAAGTGCGATTAAATCACCAACTGCTTTTTCATCAAACGAAGAAAAAGCAGTTGAGCTTCGAAGAGGTATTTCAGGATCAGTGGCAGTTCCTTGCCAACGGATTCTTAAAATTCGCCCACCTACTCCTAATCCTTCAGCTTCGTTAGAGCATCCTTGGTCCACAATATAGAGTGCGCCATCAGGCCCTTGTGTTATTTGAGAAGGGAAAAACTTCGGATCGGTAGACCTTAGGAAAGGAAAATATTCGCTGGAAAGGAAGGTGCTTTTGTCTTTGGCAGGAAAGACGCCAAGGATTTCATGGGAGAGACCATCTGCAACAAGAAATAGGTTTTTAAATTTTTGAGGCAACTTGTTATCGGTATAGGCATGGGATGAAGTTGCATGAACTTTAGGCAAATTGATGACAGAGTAAGGAGCCTCATCCCCCTCCATTAAAATCCTGAAAAGGTCTGGATCGCAACAATTGGATTGGTGTGCAAGATGCCAGCCGAAATCGAATCCTTCTGTTAAGTGCAGGAGTCGAGCGCCCGCAGGTTTTGCACCTGAAGAAATTTGATCATCGACTGAAAATAAGTTGCCTTGTAAATCGAAGGAAAGATTCCCCTGAGCTTGGCGAACGCCTGTCGAATAGAGCTCAAGGTTTTTGCCATCTGGTTTGCAACGGGCGATACCACCGGTGCGTAGGACGACTATTTTTTTACCATCGGTGCCTTCAAGGAGGGAGTCACCAGGTGGGAAATGGAAATAAAGCCAGCCATCTGGACCAAAGGTAAGCGCATTAACTTGATATTCATTAAAGCCTGCGATGCCTTTAATGATGATTTCGGATTTCATCTCAAGTCCGCCATCAGGCTTGATTTTATAGCGTAGAATGGATCCCGAATCTGCAAGGTAAATAAAAGAATCCTTTGTAACAAAAGTAGATGGTGAAAAAGGTTCAAGTAGGGTGATGGGGGATTCCCAAAGCCCAGTAGTTTTGTTGATAGAGAGGGCTTTAATTTTGTCGGGTATGGTTTTTTTTAAAGCAACACCTTCTTTTAATCCACCTATAGGCCAAGAGGAAGCTTTCAGTTTCTTGGTAAAATTTGTGGATCGTTCTAAGACAAAGACTTTACCATCGTCTGAAAAAGAAATTGATGAGGGGTTAACGATGTTTGGGTTTTGCGCAACAACTTCGACTTTAAATCCTTCAAGAACTGCGATGCCTTTAAGTGCCGGATTAAATTCCCCTTGATCGATCATGTTTGATTTTAATTTTTTGCTGGCTTGAGCAAGAACAATTGATTCGCATGGGTTAAACCCGATGAAAAGCAATACAAGTGAAACATGAATGAGCTTGTACATAGTTAGGCACCCGGAGTTGTGTTAAATGCCATTAGCTGGAATTATTAGAACTGTTTTTATTTCGTTATTGCTGAGAATTCGAAGTTTCGATTGTTCGTTTGTGTTGGATTTGCTGGAAGCGTAAAAAAGATCTTCAAGTGAGTCGGTCCAAATATTGTTGAATGAAAGAATTCGGTCGCCTTTTTTAAGTCCTGCTTTTGCCATCACGCTGTTAGGTACTACGGAAATAATATCCAATCCGTCCGCGGTATCAGTTTCAAGCTTTTGAACTTCGAACCCCCAAACACCTTTGGAACATAAAGTCTCGCGGGTTTTATTGTTAGCCATAAGGCGATCCATCATGGCTTTGATGGTATCTTGAGGGATGTATCCGTTGGGGAAAAAAGAGATGGACGAATTTTTGTAGTCAATGGTTAATTTATATCGTGAGTAGGTTGAGAATCCAATGATGCCTTCGATGGGGCCAAAGAATTTAGACAGGACTTTGATTGTTGGATGATCCATGACGATCACAGAATTGTTTTGAGTCTTTAAATTGCCGAGTTCAAGTGATTCAACGTTGGCTTGCCCGCCTGCGCCAAACAGGGCAAAGCCCAACGAAGGTTTGATCACCTTGGCTTCGGTTGCAATCTTGCTGCTGATGAGGGTGACAGGGGCGCCAGTATCAAATAACAGTCGATAAGGGCCTTTGTCGTTAACCTTTACGGATACAACTATATGGCCTGTTTTCAAGATTTCCAAAGGGACATGAACAGGTTCTTGCGCGCATACTGTGGAGCAGAGAAGTAAATAGAGAATGCTTGATTGTAAACCCAAGCGATTTACGGAAGGCATGGTTACAACCCTTTCCCAGGCGTAAGTTCCAATGCGAGGATTTGTTTTTTTCGCATTATCTCGATTTGTATTTTTTTATTTTCTGGCGTTGATCGATACATTTTTGAAAGATCATCTAAGGAAGTTATTTCCGCATCATTATATTTAAGGATTAGGTCGCCCTTTTGGATATTTACTTTGAACGCAGGGCTATCTTTTAGCACATCAATAACCATCAAGGGTTTTGAATCTGGATCGATAATAATGCCTAATGATCCACGAAGGACGGGGGATGAATCTTGTTTTTTTCCTGTTAATGCACCAATGGTTTTCATGAAAGATCCAAGAGCATCAAGGCTTGATCCGGAGTTTTTGCCTGAAACTCCAAGGGGAAATCTAGGTTTGAAATCAAGAGGGGCCCAAGTCATGCTATCCTTGGCGACATCAATTTCTATTTTGTGTTTTGCGAGTAAATCGTAGCCAATGAGCCCATGAATTTCTAACCCGCCAAGAGCCATTCCATTCATTCCAACAAGTTGGAAAGGGGTTTCGAGCTTGACGCGCAGGTTTTCAAAGAGAAGTCCGCCTTCAAGAAGGAATTTATCGAGAACGCACCAGCCGTTTTCATCTGATTTAAGCCCGAGTGATTTGCCTGGTTCAGCAGCAAAAAAAGTGACAGGTGCACCCGTATCAAGGATTAAGTTGAAAGGGCCTTTGTTGTTGATTTTCGCTCTGACAATTAAATGGCTAGATTTGTTGACGCGGAAAGGGATATCAATAGGCAATGCTTGGTCCGCAGCTTCTATGCTCAATATAGGTATAAGAGCAATAAAAAAAGCGATCCAAGCATTGCGAATGAAGATCATCAAAGAAGTACTTTCTTCTAATTACTTGATTGGAGAATAGTCAGTAGGGTTTAAGAAAACCGATTCAACTTTTTTGACAAGCTTCCCGTTTTTTTCAGAAGCATCTCTTGCAGAATTCCAAACAGGATCAGCGCGGAAAGCTTTCCAAGAGGCGTCAGCAGCTTCTTTGCTTGGGTAAGCAAGGATGTAAACCATCATATCTTCAGCTTTGGTTTTATCGGTAGGTTTCCAAAAGCCAATGATGGTGATCCCATGTTTTTCAAAAAGTTTGCATGTGTGATCACGAAATCTAGCATGAAGGGCGTCCATTTTGCCTGGTTCAGCGTAGTAGGTTCGCATTTCGAAGATTCGTTCGGTCTTGGATGCATTCACGGTTTTAGCCTCTTGTGCACTAATTGAAGAAACGCCTGAAAGGGTAAGTGTGGTTAAGATTGCCAAAAAAACAATCGTCCGGATCTTAAAGCTTGCGATCATGTGTGAATCCTTGTTAAAAAAGTTACTTGACGGGTTTACCAATGCAAAAAAGATGGTCTTTGCCTCGAATGTAAAGCTTGTCATTAGCTACAGCCGGGGTAGAGAAAACAGGTTCTCCCAAAGAGTTTTTGTTGATCATTTTGAAACTACCTTCAGCCTGAAAAATATAAACATCGCCATTTTCGCCAATGGCAAAAATATTGTTATCAATCATCAGTGGAGAAGCAGTAACGGGGCTGTCGAGCCTTTCGCTCCATAATTCTTTGCCACTGACAGCAAGGTTGCACATGGCCATTCCTTTGTCGGTAACACTAAAGATGAATTCTTGTTTGGAGATCATGGAAGGGACATAAGGAAACGACTTGCGGTTTTCCCAAAGAAGATTGGTTGGTGTAACATCACCTTTGCCGCCAAGTTTGACAGCGATGAGGTGCCTGTCGCCTGCTCCATCGCCACTGCAAGCCACAATAACGCCAGAGGTAACAACGGGTGAAGCAACAGTGCGCAATGGCATTTTTGAGAAGCTCCAAGTGTAGTTCCAGTTCTCTAAGCCTTTATCTGCATCATAGCTGGTGATGCCTGCGGTCGTAGCGACGAGGAGTTCTAATTTTCCGTTTTCAAGAGTGTTCAATAAAGGGGTAGAATAACAAGCTCTGAATGCTTTTCTCGGGATATCCCAAATGGTTTTTCCTGATTTGGAATCAAAGGCAAGAAGTTGCGCAGTGCCATCTTGATCGTTATTAAAAATCACTTTGTTACCGTGAACGATGGGGCTATGTCCGGGGCCATGTTGGCTATTGAAGGCGCCGAGATCTTTTTTCCAAACTTCTGAACCTTTGAAATCATGAGCATACAATGCGATGTTTTTGCCATCCCAGATGATGTTGTAAACCCTTTCGCCATCGGTTGCAGGGGTGCAGGAAGCTAACGAGTTTTTAATATGTGTTTTAGCGGCACTGGCGTTGAAAGACTTTTTCCAAAGGAGTTTTCCGGATTCGGAGTCGATACATTGGAGGAATCGTTTGCTGCCATCGGGGAGGGAAGAATGCAGAAAAAGATAATTGCCCCAGATAACTGGTGCAGAGTTTCCGACCTCAGCAAGGGGTAATTTCCAGAGGATATTTTCGGTGTTGGAGAATTTGAGGGGAATGTTTTTTGAGTCTGAAATTCCGGTGCCATTAGGGCCACGAAATCTAGACCAGTTGGCTGTATCAGCCAAGCAAAGTGCGGGTGAAATCAGAACTAAAAATGTAAAGAAAATCAAGCGCATTGGGATAAACTCCGAAATAGTCAAGTATGGCTTTATAAGTTCAACCCGCATTATAACATCCCGAATTTCAAAGAACAAAGGTTTGAATCTTGTTAATTCAACGATTCTTTTTGTTTTTTTTGAAGCCTAGGTGGCCAAATTATAAATGTTAATAGAACCAGACAACCGAATGCGATATGCATTCTCTCGAAATAAACATGAGGAATATCTGGGTAGAAAAGAATTCGGTTGGCAAGTTGCGGAATGAAAGGGGCTTCTGAAACATCCTGCCCCGCTTCGGCGCGTAGGTTTCGTTCCCAGACGGTAAGGGGGCATTCGACATCAAGCATGCCCTCTGTTGCGACTATACCGATGCAAATAAGGTGGATGATTCTAAAAATAAAGGATCTGGCCCATGTTTTTTTGAAGATAATACCAACTAAAATTGCAAGCTGGCCAAGCACCACAAATGCAACAAAGGCAAGATGGATTATGACCAGCGCATCTGCAAGAAAGGAATAATACATGAGCTTAGAATAGCACCGGTTTGCCTAGTTTTCTGCGAATTACGCTGAATTGCCCCATGTGCATTAAAGTATGGTTAGAGCAAAGGAGCAAAAGTTTTCCGAGGGTGGGGGCCTTTGCTGCAAGCCTTCCTACCGTTGGTTTATCTAGGTCTGCATCTTTAAGTTTTCGCAAAGCAGTAAGAGTAGCCAATCGAGATTCTTCCATCATCTTCAGATATTGGGCCTTGGTTAAAAATCCTGCATGGCTCTGTTTCGTAGTGGAATCACGGCTATGGGTTGCTTCGAATTCTGGCGTTAGAACTGGGTAGGAAACATCAGGAAGATTATTAAGAGTCATTCTTTCAGCAGAAATCAAATGTCCTATCTGCCAAGCTATATGATTAGCGCCTTCGACCGGACAAACCAGCAAGTCAGCATCAGATAAATCAGAAAGGAACATGGAAAGCATTTGCCCGGTGGATTCCAAAGTCGAAGCTGTAATTTCAATTGCGTTCATTGCGTTTCCTCTTAGGGTGAAAGTTAGAAAAGAATCATAGCATGAAATCTAACAAATCAAAGTGTCCAATTCCAAGAATACATTTCTTCAAGTTGCGTGTGCTCGGTAAGGTTAAATTGCAAAGGTGTAACGGTAATAAATCGATCTCTAAGGGCAGCGGTATCGGTTTCTGGGGTTGGATTAGGGCAGTTGAAATCAGCACCTAACCAGAAATAAGTTCTGCCTCTAGGATCGGTGCGTTTATCAAAGCACTCTTCATAAGTAGAGGTGTTTTGAGGTGCAACACGAACTCCAAGAACCGGTCCATTTTCAAGGCTGGGAATGTTGACATTAAATAAGGCGCCTGGTGCGGGCTTTTTGTTGATTATTTGTTCTACGATTTGCCTCGCCAAACCTGCACCCGTGTTAAAATCCAGAGGCCTAGGCTTGGTGTATTCCAATGAACAAGCAATACTGGTGATACCAAAAAAAGCACCTTCAATTGCAGCAGCAACCGTTCCAGAATAAAGCACATTAATACCGGCGTTAGAGCCAGCGTTCAACCCGCTTACTATAAGGTCGGGCCGATAGCCGAGGAGTTCTCTTAAAGCGAGTTTAACACAATCTGCAGGCCTGCCTTCGACAGCCCAGCCAATGCGAGCCATTTTTTCGTCGTATATTTCTTGAACCACAATCGGGTTGTTAAGTGTTACCGAATGGCCCGTAGCACTTTGTTCGGTTGCTGGCGCAACAACCTCGACAGTTCCAATTTTTTGCAGTTCCAAGCGCAATGCCCTAAGGCCTGGAGCATAAATACCATCATCGTTAGTCAGTAGGATTCGCATTGTCTTTGGGTTCCTTTTCTGTTTCCAAGGCGGACTCGATTTCATTTTCCAGTTTTTTGTGCCTTAGTACATGGTGATAATGTTGCGCAAAGCGATGTGCTTCATCCCGTACATATTGCAGCAAGCGCAACGCAGATGAATGCCTGCCTAATCGGATGGGTTCAGAATCTCCTGGGCGGAAGATCTCTTCATCTTTCTTTGCAAGTGAAATCAGGCAGGGAGGTTCGATACCCAAAAGCTTAAAAGCATCTAATGCGGCGTTAAGCTGGCCTTTGCCCCCATCGATGAGAATGACATCTGGGAATATTTCTTCGGAATCGCGTTGTTTTCTGAAGCGCCTGAAAACCACTTCTCGAATGGAAGCGTAATCATCAATGCCTTGGACTGATTTAATCCGAAATTTTCTATAACCCGGCTTAAAAGGTAAACCATCGAGGAAGCGCACAAGCGATGCCACCGTCTCGGTGCCCCCCAGATGAGCAATATCAATGCCTTCAATAGTTCTGGGGGTTTTAGCGAGCCCAAGGATTTTTTTTAATCCATTGAGGCCTTTTTTTGGATCGATAGGAAAGGCCCCCGGCTGTACATCGCGTTTATTATTACCTCGATCTTCAAGCTTTTCCAGGGATAGGATTTCATCTCGGATTCGTGCTGCTTTTTCAAACAAAAGTTCTTTGCTTGCTGCTTCCATCTCTTTGCGCATTTTTCTAAGAAGTTTCTTTTTACGCCCTTCCAGTACATGAATCAATGATTTGATCTGGGCACGATACTCTTCTTTGGTCACTCTAAAATTGCAAGGGGCGGTGCATTGCCTAATGCTGTGAAGCAGGCAGGGGCGGAACCAGCGCCATCGATTCTCATCGGATTTAATATCGAGGCTACAAGTTCGAAATTTAAATACTCGTTGCAGTATTAGAAG
>CAJCCR010000170.1 GCA_903960945.1 uncultured Planctomycetaceae bacterium | reverse complement strand
TGGCATTAATATGCAAAATGTTTCTAGCAGCGAACGCTTTTTTTCTTTTTAGTGGAATCATATTTGCTGTAGAGAAGTTGGGTGTGAAAGCTGATTTTGAAGGCGCATCGGTAACCGTTCTTGAAATAAACGAGAAGGAAAGAAGCATTAGTTTTACGCCTGGTGGTGATCCTTTGCGAGGTTGGCCCTGCTGGTGGTACTTCTGCGTAACCGGGATTATGCCCGGTGAAACAATAACATTGAAACTTAAAGGTTCAACTGCAACGGTAATGAAATCTGGCGCCCCATTAAGTAAACCATTGGCATCTTTATGGGCTATGCCAATGCGGGCGACTTATTCGGTTGATAACGCTGCATGGAAGCACACAGAAAAGGGTGTGCGAGATAATGAGTGGATGATTTACAAGATCAAACCTGAGGCTGAAAACTTTATAGTTGCATGGGGGCCTCCATATACCCCTAAAGATGCAGAGAAATTCATGCATAATCTTAGCCAGAAATGTCCACAATCGAAAGCTACGGAGCTTTGTCGTTCCTTGGGAAATCGAACAGTGCCAATGTTGCATGTGAAAGAGGGCGATCTGGTTGAGAAGAAACGATTTGGCGTCTGGGTTCAGGCTAGGCAACACGCTTGGGAAAGTGGATCGAGTTGGGTGGCGCAGGGGTTTGCTGAGTGGTTGGTAAGCGATAGCCCTGATGCTGTTTGGCTTAGGAAGCATGCTGAGATTTTTATTGTGCCGATCATGGATATAGATAACACCGCCACCGGTAATGGTGGCAAAGATGCCTTTCCTCAGGATCATAATCGTGATTGGTCTAGGGAACCCCATTGGAAGGAAACTGCGGCAGCACAACGAATGATCAAGAAGTTGGTGAACGAAGACCGTATGGATGTTTTTCTGGATCTGCATAATCCAGGCCCAGGGGATCCGACTTTTTTCTTCACCCTGCCTGATGATCAGTTAAACAAGCTTGCGATACCGCTGCGCAATAGGTTTATTGAATTAACTTATTCGAGAGTTAGTAAGATCAACCCGCCTTTTCTAATGAATGATAAACCTAAGCCCGCAGGGGTAGGGTACACACCTAAGTGGCAAGAGATGAGTGCCAATTGGGTTAGTATGAAAGGCAACCCGCATACAATTAGTTTATGTTTGGAGACTAGTTGGGATACGCCAAGTAGTACCACCGAGGGTTATCGAAAAGTTGGAGCAAGCCTGGGCGTTGGCCTTAAGGATTATCTAAATGAACGCCCTTTGAAGCCGTAATTGCTCTCGCAATTTAGAGCGCTGATTGTTTTGTTGCCATCGCAATTGTAGGGAAAAAGCTTAAGGGCCAATGGTTTGGGCGATACGGAAACCCAGATCATTGCTCTGATAATTTGGCGCACTACTATTGCGTAGCGCAGAACGAACGCTTGAAGCTTTGACGCAGAATGAACCTCCCCGCATCACCCGGTCTTTGCCATTGGCCGGCCCCTGTGGATCTGTTGATGCTCGCTTTGGGTACACGCCATACCAATCATTGCACCACTCGAAAACATTCCCATGCATATCGTATAGGCCAAAAGAATTAGGTTCGTAACTTCCCACAGCGAGAGGTTTACGGATTTTGTAATCGCAATTGGCATCTACGGTGGTGATTCTATCGCCAAAAGAGAAGGGGGTATTCGTTCCGGCTCTGCATGCAAATTCCCACTCCGCTTCGGTGGGCAAGCGGAAACAATCTTCGGAATCTGCGTTTAGGTTGTTGATAAACTTTTGGCAATCATCCCATGAAACATTAGTAACAGGTAGGTCATGCCCTTTTATTTTGCTTGGGTTGTACCCCATCACCACTTCCCATTGTGCCTGGGTAATCTGGTGCTTTCCGAGATAAAAAGGCTTGGAGATGGTTGCTTCGTATTGGGTTTCATCATCGTTGTGGTCTTCATCCGAGGGATCGGATCCCATTTGAAATTTACCTGCAAGGATTAAAACGAGTTGAAGCGTAATACCTTTGCCTAGATCGATCGATTCCTCTTTGGCCCCTTTGGTTTTTCTTTTTTTTACTGGTGCTGTCTTTTGTGCCATTGCAAGGTCTTTATCACTAAGAGCTTTGTAAGCTGCAGCACGGTTGATGTAGGCCCTTGTGTCGTTTGGGTTTAAATTAATGGCTTTTGTAAAAGCAGCAATCGTTTCGTGCAAATCTTTTGTTTGCATTGGTTCTGCATTTTCATTGGCAGTCGTTGTTCCATTGGATTTTGGGGGAGTATTTGGTTTGTTTTTGAACAGGTATTCATCGTGGTCTTTTCGTAGTGCAGTATCTGAAAGGATGCGAAGAGCTTGATTAAGCTTTTTCATCATTGCTTCTGCAATAGGATCACCTAAGTTTCGGTCAGGATGATATCGCATTGCAAGTTTGTTGAATGCAGATTTAATTGCTGAAAGATCAGCGTTTGCTTCGATTTCAAGTATTTCGTAATGATTGATGAATGTCATGAATGTTTGGATGTCTTGTTAATTGTGAATCATTGAGTATGTTTTAGCGGAAGTGAAGGTAATAAGCAAAGAACAAAACCCGAAGCATATTTAAGACTTTTGCCCACCATTGAACCCATCACAGTAGTTTGAAAAACCAAGTTTTTTCTAGGTGATTTGCAGACATTTGTTTGAGATAATCGTTTTCAATGAATTATATTTACCCCGCCTTGGGCAGATTGCATCTAAGGTCGAATTCTTTTACGGAACCCTGATAATGAATCCCAGATTACTTCTTTTGTTGTTGGCGTGCTTGATTATTTCTCCCAATGCTTTTGCCCAGTATCCCGCTTGGCAGCAATCCGGTTCCTTTTATATTTTAACTACTCCCGAAGGGGCCAACCTTCCTTCAACTGCTAAACTTGCAGATTTCCCCCTGCTTGTCAGGTTGCACAAAGATTTTTTCAACTTCAGTAAAGCCAGGCCTATGGGGGAGGATTTGCGGTTTTCTTCCGCAGAGGGTAAGCCGCTTAAATACCAGATTGAGCAATGGGATGGGGCCAACGGTTTAGCAAGCATTTGGGTTCGAGTGCCTCTCATTCAAGGCAATCAAAAGCAACGCATCAACCTTCATTGGGGAAACCCTAATTGCGAAAGTGAATCAGATGGCAAGACAGTGTTCAATGAATCGAATGGTTATGCTGCTGTGATGCATATGAGCGAAAAGATGGAAGATTCCACTGGTTCCCTAACGGTCAAAGATCAGGGAACATCTGATGCATTAGGGATGATTGGCAGGGGGAGACATTTGGCTGGCAAACAGGGATTGTTCCTAGGAGAGAATATCTCATCGTTTCCAGTGGGGGCCAATGGCAGTAGTACCGAGGCTTGGTTCAGGGCAGAAAAACCCAACGTAACAGTGGTAGCTTGGGGAAAAGAGCAAAGGCCTGGCAAAGTGATGATGAATGTTTTAAGCCCACCACGTGTAGCTATTCAGTGTTACTTTGCGGATGTTGATGCCAAGAGCGGTATTGCAATGGATCGCTGGGTACATGTGGTACACACGTATGAAAAAGGTGATTCCCGGGTTTATGTGGATGGCGTTTTAGATGGGAATACCAAGCCTATTTTGGATATTCCTACGCCTGCACGCATGTGGATTGGTGGTTGGTACAACAACTACAACTTTGTGGGCGATGTGGATGAAGTGCGAATTTCAAAAGTTGCTCGCTCTGCTGACTGGATCAAATTGCAGTACGAAAATCAAAAACCCATGCAAACGGTAACAGGGTTACTTTTGGAGAAGGGTGATGTATTTTCAGTTTCGAAGAAAGACCTCAAAATCAACGAAGGAAAAACCGAAGCTATAACTGCAGAGGTAAAAGGAGCCCAGAAGTTGTATTGGATTTTGAAGCGAGATGGAATTGATACTATCGTTGCTGTTGATAGGCTTGGATTTAACTTTGAAGCCCCAAGAGTAACTCAAGATACTAAGCAGACTCTTCAACTAAAAGCAGTGTTTCCGAATGAGGTCAAATCGATCGATATCCCGATCACGATTGCAGAAGATATCCCAGAACCTCTTTTCACGCTGAAGGCGCCTCTGCAATGGAATGGCAGAGATTCTATAGAGGTTGTTCCAACTATTTCAAATCAATCCGAAATGACTGCCAAGGGTGCGGGCAAAGCTAGCTTCCTTTGGAGTGTTTCAGGTCTTGCAGTAATCAAGGAAGTAGCTGGTGATAAATTAATCCTCAAGCGTTCGCAGAACAGTGGAAAAATGACGGTAACATTAGCAATGAATAATGGCGGTGCGCAGACTACCAAGTCGGTTACTGTGGAAGTGAAGGAACCTAAAAAAGATCCTTGGGTTCAGCGAGTTTCTTCTAAGGAAGAGCGGCCCATGGATAATCAGTTCTATGGCAGGGATGATAAAAACGAAGGAACGCTGTTTTGTAATGGAACGATTTCCGGGCCCACTGGGGAACTTGTTCTGAAAGTTTTTGCTGATGAAAAAATTTATAAGACTGAAACTCAAAAGCCCGGTGTTGGAGGGACTTATGCCTTTACCGTAAAGTTAAAGCCCGGCTTAATTAAGTATCGCATGGAACTTGCAACCAAAAAAGATGGTGATGAAGTTGTTTTGCACAAGGCGAACAATCTTATTTGTGGCGATGCCTATTTGATTCAAGGGCAATCCAACGCAGTCGCTACAGATATTGGTAAGGAAGATCCCGAATTTAGTAGCGAATGGATTCGAAGCTTTGGCAGTACCACTACGAGCCCTGATGGTTCCAGATTAAAATATTGGGGCAATGCAATCCATCGTGGTCGCAAAAACGAAAATGCCCAGATTGGGTATTGGGGCATGGAACTTGGCCGAAGATTGGTGGAAGCTCATAAGGTTCCCATTTGCTTTATAAATGGCGCAGTGGGCGGTACCCGAATTGATATGCACCAGCGCAACCAAATGAACCCCGAAGATAATACCACCATTTATGGTAGATTGCTTTGGCGTGTGAAAGAAGCAGGGCTTACCCATGCGATCAAGGCTGTGATCTGGCATCAGGGCGAAAACGATCAGGGCGCAGATGGCCCGACAGGCGGGTATGGTTGGGAAACTTATCTTCAATACTTTGTTGATCTTTCCGCTTCTTGGAAAAGTGATTTTCCCAATATTCAAAATTATTATCTGTTTCAAATATGGCCCAAGTCTTGTTCGATGGGGGTTGCGGGTTCGGATAATATGCTTCGGGAAATTCAGCGAACTCTTCCCAGATACTTTTCAAACATGGGAGTCATGTCCACCTTGGGAATCAATCCTCCAGGCGGTTGTCATTTTCCTCCTGCTGGCTACGCAGAGTTTGCCCGCATGATCTGCCCTTTGCTTGAAAGAGACCTTTATGGCAAGAATTCTTTGGTTTCAATCACTCCTCCTAATCTTGAAAATGCAAGTTACTCCAATGCAGAGAAGACTGAAATTACTCTGAAGTTTGATCAAGCTGTTGTGTGGTCCGATTCGTTGGGGAGTGAATTTTATCTTGATGGAGCGTCAGGCAACATTGCATCGGGTAGTGTTTCGGATAATGTTCTTACGCTTAAATTGAAAAACCCCTCCCAAGCAAAGAAGATCATGTATCTAGATAGCAAGGCTTGGAGTGGGAAGAATCTTTTGTTGGGTGCGAATGGTATTGCAGCGCTTACTTTTTGTGATGTGCCTGTGTTTTCTAAACCATAAGTTTTATAAGAGGTTTATAAAATGCGAACAACATTGAGTAGGGCGGGATTTCTTGGTTTTACGATGCGGGTGCAAAGCAAGCTGGATGGTTCATTCGTTTTTTTGAACCCTGCCACTCGCGCTATTAATAAGTTAAAGAGATTTTGCTTTTGCAATTAAGTTTCGTCGATTGCTTTAATTTGAGGACACTTATGTTTAGTAATTCATACTGCAGGAATGTTTTAGTTGGATTATTCTTCTTAGTTTTTATTACTGAATCTAGCCTTGGTGCAGATCCTTTGCCAACCTTGCAACAGCAATTGATAAAGGAAGACATTTCAAATCTGTCACGCGATGCTAGGGAAAAAGGTAATGCCTCTCGAGGTGCCTTGGCTTTTTATAGGCAGGATATGGCTTGTATTCGTTGTCATTCGGTTGGGGATGATAACAATAAGTATGGACCAGATCTTACAAAATTAGGGAAAGACGCTACCGATACTTATCTTGTGGAATCCATGATTCTGCCTTCCAAGGTAATCAAGAAAGGTTTTGAAACCGTAGTTATTACGACTAAAGCAGGGAAGACCATATCGGGGCTTTTGGCAGAAGATAAAAATGATGCAGTTGTCATCCGTGATAACGCGGTTGATGGCAAACTTATAACTATTTTGAAAAAAGAAATGGAAGAGCGAAATGATAAGGGGCCATCATTGATGCCTGATGGTTTGATTAATGTTCTTAGCGGCAGACAAGAGTTCTTGGACATGGCTCGGTTTTTGATGGAGGTTGCTGAAAAGGGCCCGGAATATGCAAAACAAATGCGCCCAGCATCTTCTCTGTTTGCATCTCTTCCCCTGCCTGAATATGAAAAAGATATTGATCATGCTGGCTTCTTGAAATCGATTGATGCGAAAAGTTTCAAGAGGGGGGAAGCCATTTATTTGCGAGTTTGCGCCAACTGTCATGGCACCAAAGATCAAGTTGGTTCCATGCCCACTTCTTTAAGGTTTGCAGAGGGAAAGTTTAAAAATGGTTCAGATCCTTTTCGCATGTATCAGACTTTGACACATGGTTATGCGGTTATGACTCCCCAGGCTTGGATGGTCCCCGAGCAGAAGTACGATGTGATTCATTACATCCGGGAAGCTTTTTTAAAGCCTTATAACCCAGAACAGTATGCAAAGCTTGATGATAACTACCTTGCAGCGTTACCCAAGGGCTCCACTCGCGGGCCCAAACCTTCCAACATTGAACCATGGGTGATGATGAATTATGGTCCTAGTTTAATGTTAACTTTAGAAGTTGGTGATAAAGGCAATTTTGCCTACAAGGGGATTGCTGTGCGGTTGGATAATGGCCCAGGGGGTATCACCCGTGGCAGGCATTGGATGATGTTTGATCACGATACCATGCGCATGGCTGCGGCATGGGAGGGTGAAGGGTTCATGGATTACAACGGGATCAATTTCAATGGCAGGCATCAGGTACATCCAAGAGTGGTGGGGAATGTGAAGTTCGCCAATCCTGTGGGGCCTGGTTGGGCCAACCCAGAAACCGGATCGTTTGAAGATCCTCGGTTCAAGGGGCGTGATGGTAAGCCTTATGGTCCGCTGCCTAATTCATGGTCCAAGTATTTGGGCATGTACCATTATGGTAATCAATCCATTATTTCTTACAGCGTGGGCGATGCTAAAATTCTAGAGATGCCCGCCTACGAAATTGCTTCATCAGGCAAGGTTGTTTACACCCGCAATTTAAATGTGGGCAAGTCCTCCCGCGATTTAATCATGAGAGTTGCCCCTGTGGGAACACCTTGTGCGGTCGTAGCAGCGAATGCCAAGCTTGTGGAAAAAGAAGGGTATACTGTGCTGCAAATTCCTGCATCGAATACACCCCAACTTATTAAAGTTCTGCAATCGGATGGCCCTTTGGATCAGTTGCAAGCTTTTGCTAAAAGTGCCACAACGGCTGCTTCGTTGGAACCTTTTGTACAAGGTGGCCCGAAGCGTTGGCCCGATTTAATTAAGGCTCAGGCGGTTGTTGGATCTAATGACCAAGCTTTTGCAATTGATGTGTTGAACCATCCAGCCAACAACCCATGGAATTGCCAAATGAGGCTGACGGGTTTTGATTTTTATGCAGATGCAAAGCGTGCCGCGGTTTGCACATGGGATGGCGATGTATGGCTCGTGGATGGTTTGAATGCAATTGATAAAGGCCTTACATGGAGAAGGATTGCATCGGGATTATTTCAGCCTCTTGGCCTTAAACTGGTGAACGATGTTGTTCATGTGACTTGCAGGGATCAACTTGTAATCTTGCGCGATCTTAACGGCGATGGCGAAACAGATTTCTACGAATGCTTTAATAATGATCATCAGGTGACCCAGCATTTTCATGAGTTTGCGATGGGGCTGCAAGTTGATGCCGAGGGCAATTTCTATTATGCCAAGGCTGCCTGCCATGCGCTTAAAGCGGTGGTTCCCCACCATGGAACACTCTTAAAGATTAGCAAGGATGGTTCGAAGACCGAAATTCTGGCCACTGGTTTCAGGGCACCCAACGGCGTGTGCCTAAACCCCGATGGTACTTTCTTCCTAACGGATCAAGAGGGTTTTTGGATGCCCAAGAACCGCATCAATCTTGTAGAAAAGGGTAGTTACCATGGAAATTTCTGGGGCTATCACGATGTTACAGATTCATCCGATGCAGCAATGAAAAACCCACTCTGCTGGATCACCAATGAGTTTGATCGTTCACCTTCTGAATT
>CAJCCR010000169.1 GCA_903960945.1 uncultured Planctomycetaceae bacterium | reverse complement strand
TAGCCATGGTTTTTTCAAGATTTGTAAAAATCCATTTAACAATCCGGGAAGCCTTTTCGAAATCATTAGGGGCATCACCAACAATTTTGGTGGCTAGAGCTATAATTTTAGGATTATCGGAAGGAATGCTAATACTTGAGGCAAGGGAGCGCTTGCTTTCATCTGGGAGAAGAGCCTTCCCATTTTTGATAATAAAATCACGCTTGATCTCCATAACCAAATTATTGTCTTTACCCTTGCTGATTATTTGCCTATGCGATTGGGGCACATCAAAATCATCATCAGCAACAAAACTCAATTTAAGTGATTTAATTTTAACTGGATCACCAAGCTTTTTGTCCAAAGTGACTGCAGATATTTGAATAAGATCCACAAGATTATTATCAAGCTTTTTAGCAACATCGTTACTTTCAAGGCGGTATTCGATAATTTTCCCCATACGGCCATAATGTAGCCTGCCATTGTTTTCTAAAAGGGAATAAAAAATGGCACCATGCGTTTCTTGATCCACCTCATGAACCATCAACTCTCCACCTGATACTTGGATGTTTTTTTTACTTTTGTAGATATAGCGGGTGGGAACATTAAGGTCGTCTTCTTCTACGGATGTGGAAAAACAATCAAAAACATCTCCTTTGATACGTTTACTTTTAAGCCATGATGCTAGATCCATTTGCATCGAAAGGTTTTCTTTGGGTTTGGAAACCTTCTTTTCATCTAAACGATTTTGAGTTGTGGTGACCAAGGTAAAACCACCTTTTTGCAAGCTAAGTTCTCTAGTTTTTTTTGCACCATTCTCAAGATGAAACGATTTGATGAGCAGAATTTCACCTTTACCTACAAGACTGTAAAAAACTTCTGTCCTATCAATAACTTCAGTTTTATTACCGCCAAAAAGCGCTTTGAAATACGACTCTGAAACTTGTGAAACTACTTCCATCCCATTAAGCTTGGTAAGTTTAATCTCATCAGTATCCCAGCCAACTTTTTTTCCACCCATGTAATTTCCGTAAGAAGACATGCCCAAATGCTCTTTGATAAAACCAAGAAGCTCATTATTGATCTGGGGTTGCTTCACGTCGGCTTGAAAGCAAAAAGCAACAGGGGTTTGCAAAAAAACAAACACTAAAACAGATGAGTAAACACAGATATTTTTCATTATTGCCTTAATAAGAATTCCTTAGAGTTGACTATCCCCCAGAGAATATCTTCCCAGCCATCTCTAGGGTTTTTAGATTTGAGTAAAATAGCCTTGGCTTTTTCAGTTTCGAGAAAGGAGGGTTGTCTGGCAAAAGCTATTAAAAAAACTTCTTTGAGTGCAACCTCAGGTTTCATACCATCCTTTAAAAACTCCTCGATACGATTTCCCTGAGCAGACAACAAATCTAAAACCACATCTCCAGAAATCATAAGAAATGCCTGCCCCAGCGTGTTATCCTCACCCCTCTCACATTCACAGGTAAGAGAACGACTAGGTTTCCCGAACGAAGCTAAAAATCTGCCAATCGCTAGGCCTTTGTCTTTAGAACCAGAACGAATTCCCGGGCTCGGATTCGACACGGCTGTTGGTGCCCCATTAAAACTTTGTGCCGCCAACTTTTTACTAGCAACCTTGCTAATGGCATCCAACAATTCCTCGGCCTGCAACGGACGAGATTTAAAATAAGCGAAATTACCAAAATCATCAGGTGAATTCAAAGATGCAGAACTTCGTTGATAAGTTGCAGATGAGGTAATAACACGAACCATGTGTTTTAAACTGAAGCCTGATTTCTTAAAATCCGTGGCAATAGCTTGAAGTAAATCATTGTTAGCAGGCAAATTGGTTTCCCGGAAATCATCAATTGGATCAACAATACCACGGCCAAAAAGGTGGAACCAAATGCGATTAGCTTGGGCTTTAGCAAAGTAAGGGTTCTGCGGATCAGCCAACCAACCTGAAAGTTGTGTGAGCCATTCACCATTTTTTTCGAGAATTAAATCTTTGCTGCCCAAGAACCGTGGTTCAAGCGGTTTGCCATCTTTTGGATCAAGCACAGCACCAGCACGATTGACCAAAATGATTTGTTCTCCCACAAATTCATTCTTATCTAATTTGTCCTTCTTTTTGTTTTCAAAAATCCGATAGTCAATCCTAGAAAAAAAGCCTGCAAATCGATGGTAATCTTCCTGCGTCCACTGATCAAATGGATGATTATGGCATTTAGCACATTGCAACCTTAGCCCAAGAAAAACCTGTGCCACAGCTTCCGCACGAACATCAGGAGCACGAAGGGCACGATAAAAATTCGTTTCAGGCTGACTATAGCTACTGCCCTTTGCCTCGATGATTTCCCGGGCAAACTCATTCAAAGGTTTATCTTCTGCGATGGATCTTTTGATCCAATCATGAAAAACACGAACACCCTTGGCATCTAAAACCTTTTCGTCGTTACGCAAAATATCCGACCACTTTAACGCCCATAAATCAGAAAATTCATTTCGTTCTAATAAGGAATTGACCAACCTTATTCTTTTATCAAGGGAAATATCCGAAAGAAACATCTGGGCCTCTTCTGCGTCTGGCAACCTGCCATTAAGGTCCAGAGTTACTCTTCGCAAAAAAACCTCATCCGAACAAATAGATCCCGGAAGAATCTTCAATTTCTCTAGCTTTTTATTCACATGAATATCAACATAGTTTAAAGGCTTGGGGAATTCTTTCGCGAGGATTGGACTGCGTATTGGAATCCGAATAATCCTTGCTGAAACCTGCTGATCCTGATAACGAGCAGTTATACTTCCTTCAAGAAAATCGTCGCAAACGACCTTACCTTCGTTGGACAACGATATTAAAGGACTGCTTGTTTCAAAGCTTGCAAAAGAGGAAACATCACTTTGGTTTTTAAGCTTTCCTGTTGCTAAAACTTTAATGGGGAAAGAATTCGTTGCACCTTCGAGAAAAATCTCTGCGGGAATAATTTCAAGTTTGGTTGTTGTGCTTTTAAAGTGTGTGGGAGGCAAGGCACCATCTTCAATCCATTTCCGAATCAACAGAAAACTTTGGGAATTCCGGTCAAATCTTTTACCACCTTCATGTGGAATTTCGCCAATTGCTTTTTTAAGTAATAAGCTTGCCTCGGGATTCACAGTATCCACCCGCCTCATCCCTGAATTCTTTACAATTGTAAGATAATCAAACGCAGAATCTTCGCCACGCAATGAAAGCCGAAACCCTCCTCTGCCATGCAAACTACCGTGGCAAGGCCCCTGATTACACCCAGCCCGGCTTAAAAGCGGCATTACATCATCCAAAAATTCTGTCTTTTCTCCCCCAAACAAACGACTTGGCCAACAGATGCAAGCCGTTAGAATAATCATCAATAACAGTAGGCCGTCCGAATTCTTAACCATTTTTTCAATAAACTTTCATTTGTTACTTTCGCTATAATAGCTTAAATTCTAATTTGAAATGGGATCCATTGAAATCCCTTTTGATTAATAAAAAGGTTTTTAATGCGAAATTTATTTGCTGCTTTAATTGCTTTCGGATTCTTATTTAACAGCAATCCCCTGCTTTCACAAACAGAGCAACAAAAACCCAAGCTTGGCATTCTTCTGGTTTTTGATCAACTTCGTGGAGATTACATTTCCAGATGGCAGGACCATTTTGTAAAGGATGGTTTTTTAAGGCTTACTTCGGAAGGCACTTGGTTTGAAAATTGCCATTACCCATATTCTGGAACAGTTACTGGCGCAGGGCATGCAACTTTAACCACAGGTGCGACTCCTTCCATTCATGGAATTATTGGAAATGATTGGTACGATCGTAAAGAAGGAAAAAATTCTTATTGTGCAGCAAGCTCAAGATGGACGAGTATCCCTCCCGTTCCCGCATTAGTTACTCCACCTGGAACTACGGTAAAAATACGCGCCAGCGGAACTCCTGAAAAACTTCGTTCTGAAACACTTGGCGATGCCTTAAAGCGCTCCACCAATAACCAAGGCAAAGTCGTCTCATTATCTTTCAAAGATCGGTCCTCAGTATTGCCAGGCGGAATGAAGCCTGATTACTGCTACTGGTTTGACTCCTCTTCAGGAAAGTTCCATACTTCTTCCTATTACAGTAATAAAATAGCCCCTTGGTTGGCAGACTTCAATGAATCCAAATTCGTAGACCAATGGAGAAATAAATCTTGGAAAAAACTGTACGCAGATAAAGATTACAAGCCTTTCTCGGGTATTGACGAACAAACTGGTGAAGGGAATGGCAAAAATCAGGGTAAGTCCTTCCCCCATCTATTCGGAAAAACCGAGAAGGATTATTACGATGCGCTTTATAATTCACCTTTCGGAAATGATGTTCTCTTAGATCTGGCTATGAAGGCAATCAAGGCAGAGAAACTTGGGAAAAACACCCAGCCTGATATGCTGCTTATTTCGTTTTCCAGTAACGATTCAGTAGGGCACTCTTGGGGCCCTGATTCACAGGAAGTTTTTGATGCTACTTTACGCACCGATTTGTTGATTCGTAATCTTTTACTTTATCTCGACAAGGAAGTTGGCAAAAACAATTATGTAATTGCTCTTTCTGCAGATCACGGGATATGCCCATTGCCTGAATTTTCCAAAGCCAAGGGGTTGGATGCAGGCAGGCTTGCGACCGATAAATTTTCCAAAGAAATTGAAGCAGCATTGCAGAAAAAATTCGGCAAGCCCACTACCCCTGCAAAGTATCTTGAAGCATTTTCAGATACCTCCGCCTACCTCAACTACGCAGCACTTAAAGCAAACTCGATTAATCTTGATGATGCAACAGCCTATATTAAAACTTGGGCAGCATCCCAGCCTGGTATTCTTACAGCTTACACTTCCAAAGAAATAAGCCAAGCTTCGACTTCTTCTGACCCTTTATTGGTTAGTGTTTCTAAAAGTTGGTTCAAAGGAAGAAGCGGGGACATATGTTTTATTTTGAAACCCTACTACATCCCAGGGGCCTACCTAACCGGAACCACCCATGGCAGCCCACACCCCTATGACACGCATGTCCCATTAATTGCCTTTGGTGAAGGCATTAAAAACTTGCTAATCAAAGACAAAGTATCACCCCAACTTGCGGCCTCTATCATTGCAGAGGGAATTGGTATTTCTACGCCCGCGAGTGCAGAATTTTCATCTCCCAAAGAAATCTGGCAAGAAAACAAATAGGCAAGATAGGCAAAAGCAGCCTCTTTACGGGTTGACCAAAACATCCGTTTCATTGCAGAATCATACTGTTGATTGTAATTCAACTTTTTTGATTGCTGTAAGGATTGATATGCTGAAATTATTCGTAAAAGTGTCTCTACTTTTCGTGGCACTTACTTTTACCCCCCATTTTGCTCTCGCTCAATCTCAGCTACCTTTTTTTGATGATGCAGCAATTCGAGCTATTCAGTTTGTAGATCCCAAAGAAGGCTGGGCCGTAGGTGATGAAGGAGCGATTTGGCACACAATCAACAGCGGAAAAGATTGGGAACGCCAACCTACGGGAACCCGTGCATCCTTAAAATCTTTGCATTTTCTCAGCCCTTATTTCGGTTGGGCTGTTGGAACAGAATACCACCCCACATTAGATTCCGTTGGGGTGATTCTTTTCACCAAAGATGGAGGAATCAAATGGACTAAATTTTTGCACAACTCCCTCCCGGGCCTTAACTTCGTAAGGTTTTCTGATGCTCAACATGGAATACTTGCTGGCGCTTCCACCGACGCTTACCCTGCAGGTTTTTTCTTCACCACCGATGGCGGAAAAAGCTGGAAAAAAGGCGATGGGCCTAAAAATGGAACCTGGTACACTGCTGCCTTAACTGGCATAGGTTCCGGCTTCTTAGCTGGTAACCACAACTCGCTTGCAAACCTTGCTAATTTCAAATCCCTAGTCACTGAAAATTCTGAAATCTCCAATCGCTCTTTTAAATCATCAC
>CAJCCR010000168.1 GCA_903960945.1 uncultured Planctomycetaceae bacterium | reverse complement strand
TGCGAGATTGCCAAATACAAACTGGGCCCCAGCATCGGAAAACCCAATGAACTTTTTTACCACACCACCCACAGCAGAAATAATGGTGTAAACAAATTCAACTTTAAGCACCAAAACAGCCAGGATCATCTGCAATGAAAAGCCCCAGATGATGGTATGCCAATTGACAGTCCGGAGGTTTTGAGAAAATACAGCGACTAGACCAAAGAAGAAAATAACCCCTGCAACCGATTGGCCCCTTAGCCCGATCGTTGATCGTAAAAAGTACGCAGATAACGCAATAATCGTGATTGCTAGGGCGATACCTATGCGCCATTGCATCGGTGTTCCTAAGGTCTGGTTTTTTTCAAAAGCGGGTGTTTCAACAGATTGCATGAAAGCTCCGATTCACAATGACGAGAATTATTACCATGCCAGTTTGTTGTGGGGATAAGTAATAAGCAATAGGCAAGTCATAAAAACAAAAGGCAAGATCATGATTCCGATGTTGAATTTTTCGATTCGCATCTGCCTGTTTGTATGGACAGGGAGAAATGTTTTCTACAAAGGCTGACATAGCGTTCGTTGCCACCGATTTCGACTTGCTTGCCTTGTTGTTCTACCGTGCCATCAGGTAACACGCGGACCACCATGATGGCTTTTCTACCACAAAAGCAAATGGTTTTAAGTTCATGAAGGTTGTCGGCCCAAGCAAGAAGGGCTGCGCTGCCCGGGAAAAGTTCACCCTGAAAATCAGTGCGAATTCCATAGCACATTACTGGGATGTTTGATTCGTCCACCAGCCTTGCAAGTTGTTTTACCTGATCCTTGGTAAGGAATTGGGCCTCGTCGATTAGAATACAGTTAGGCTTCGAAGGTGCACATTCGTTCCAAAAATCGGTTGCAGTTGTGAACCTTCCTGCATCAGCTTTGATGCCAATACGCGAGGCAATCTGCCCTTGAGCCCTAGTATCTAATAAAGCGGTGAAGAGCATGGTTTTCATGCCCCGCTCTGAATAGTTGTAAGCAGCTTGAAGAAGTGCGGTAGATTTTCCCGCATTCATGGTCGAGTAATAAAAGTAAAGCTTTGCCATTCTGAGATAATCCGTTTTTCTTAAAAGATAAAGCTAATTATCAGCGCAACTTTGTTTATATACTTTTTGCAAAAGCTTGGGAATCATGCAGTCAGGATTTTTTTCATTCCTTCGGTCATCTGCGCGTCAATAGTGTCTGCACAGTTTGCAACGCTAACTTCGTAGCCGCCCTGAGGGTACGCTTCTTTGACTGGGATATACCAAGGCCCGCCATCGCCGTAAGCTGCGGTTGCAACAAAGCGATCAGGTTGAAGTTTTTGAGCTTTTAATTGGTATTCCAAAAACGACTCAGCAGGAAGATGAAGCAGCGAAGTTTTGTTGATATGCAAGGCACTAAGGATGATCGGGGTTTTAGCTTTGACGCGATCCATCCAAGCAAGTCTCATCGCAGGTCTGATGCGGTTGGCAGGCTGATTCTTCTTGTTTTCTAAAAGTGTTGTTTCACTTTCTATCGTAAACAACGGGTTAACAGAGGCTAAAAGTTCGTGAGTCTTCCACGAAATGGCAGTGATAGGTTCAGGCTTCAAGTTTTTTTCAGAAGCTGTAATACCGTCGTAAATTCGCCGGGTAAGTTCCACCCGCGCTTCAGGGGAACCATTGTTGTACTTGCCAGCAGAAATGTTGCCCGATGCGCCTGTGAAGTAAATATGGGTGCAGTCAGGGTCTTCTTTTTGCTTTTGTTTCCGGGCTAACCCTACGAAGTCGCTGCTGACATTTCCCTGCCCATAATGGCTCATGGGATGGGTGGCATAATAATGGCACGCCAAAATTCTTTTCTCGCCATCATAGAACGCAACGGTTTTTAACATCGGATCGATCAAGCCTTCAGGCAATGCGATCAATTCAGGATCTTTGCATGCGCTGCCTCGCATCTTGGTTATTTTTCCATTAGGGCCAATAGCAACCCTTCTGTTTGATGCTACTTTTTGAACTTTACTCTCGCCTTGGGCGATGTGCGTTAATGGTCTTGCCCAGGGTATAGCTTCTTTTATTGCCTGTGTCGCTTTGTTAAGGCAGGAATTGAAAAAATCCATCTGTACGATAGTAAGAGCATCGTTTTGCTTTGCTACCAATTTTTCTGCATCGATGCAAACAAAAGGTGCATCATGTTGGTGAACACACTGTACAGCAACCCGATCAGGGGTGGTTCCTGCAGCATGCGCTAATGCAGAGCGCCATGCAACGTGGGCGCTATTAAGAATTCCCGTCCAATCTACAGCGCAAATTACCACGGGTTTATCGAGGCCTAAGATTACATAGCCAATTGCTTCGAGATTATCGCTTACAGATTTAACAGGAGTAATCCATCCGCCACATAAAGGGTGCCCCGTTGGTGGGGTAACATCAAATCGGAAAGATGTGATTTTTAAAGTAGGTTGGTTCGGTGCCAGATTAAATGCAAATGATTGTTGCGCCAAAGTTGAACCAGCATATGCAGTTGCAATTGCAGATTTTTTTAGGAATGATCTTCGTGTGTTAGAGTGATTGCTCATTGCTTTACCTCAATAAAAGAGGGCGTTATTATCTGGGAAGATTGTGCTAATAATTTTGATGTTTAGTATCTGCTGCAGCAAGTGAGCCTACAAGCACCAAATCTAGGGCAAGTGCAAAAGTGGGCAATGTGATCGATTTTTGAAACATGGTTAAATTGCTCCTTTCATTAAGGAGTAAGTAAAGGTTTAAGGAAGATTGTATCGACAGTAAAATTTGTTGCAAACAAGATTCCTGCTATTGGCTTGAGCTTTAGATTTTCAGTTATCTATTAAATGTTATTCCTGAACGCGGAAGAAAGCTTGCAGATTTTAGTAGCCTTCCTTTTGTCGATTATTCTTATTTTATATCCCTCATTATTCGACTCATGCTATTATTGGACTCTTGGAAAGCACCATACCTACTGATGTTTTAGTGAAACATATTTATGAGTAAATTTGTCAAGTATCTTCAGGCCGATTCACCACGTGGGTTTTTAAAAAGCTTGGCTACCGTCGCAAAAAGCACTTTGCATGCGATCATGGGTCGCATGGCCACTTACACTGGGCAAGAGATTACCTGGGATATGGCTTGGAACTCCAAAGAAAAACTTGGACCTACAAAATATGAATGGGGGCCTGTCCCAATTCCTCAGGTTTCGGTACCAGGTGTTACCAAGTTTGTGTGATTTTAACTTGGGATGTTGCTTGATGAAAACTGTAGTAACGAAAGTGGCATAATGGTTGATGATAATCTTGGGAAAAGTACGCTGAACAAAGTTGCATGGAGGCTTATCCCTTTCATATGTCTGCTTTATTTGATGAATATCATAGATCGTGCAAATGTAGGTTTTGCACGATTACAAATGCAGGACGATTTACTGCTGAGCGAAGATACTTTTAATATGGGTTATGGCATGTTCTATGTCGGGTACCTGTTGTTTGAGGTGCCTAGCAATCTGTTGATGAAAAGAGTTGGCGCAAGGTTATGGATCGCACGCATCATGATTAGTTGGGGCATGATTTCTTCATTAAGTATGTTCGCTTGGGATCAGTGGAGCTTTTATGCCTTGCGTATTTGCCTTGGTATTGCTGAAGCCGGTTTCTTTCCGGGTATCATTCTTTATCTGAGTTATTGGTTCCCCGAACGCCAACGGGCCAAGATGACTGCATTTTTCATGATGGCTATCGGTCTGGCTTTTGTGTTTGGAAATCCACTCTCCGGATTCATCATGCAATATCTTGATTCCTATGCAGGCTTACATGGCTGGCAATGGTTATTTCTTCTTGAAGGAATTCCTTCTGTTATTCTTGGGGTTGCTGTTTTTTATTATTTGACTGATTACCCCCGTGATGCCTCTTGGCTTTCTTCAGAACAAAAAAATTGGCTTGTTTCGGAGATGGAAAACGAAGAACAACAGCGGAAGCAGCGTTATAATTCTGATCGTTTGACCGCTGTTTTGCAATGGCGTGTCTGGTTGCTGATCGCAATATATTCCACTTTAGCAATAGGCACGAATGCGAGTGGCGCCTATTTTCCGAAGCTTATCAAAAAGCAGTTTAATTACCTCGATACCTTTCAGATCGGATTACTTAGCGCATTGCCCCACATCTGTGCGATCGTTGGCATGATTGTTTTTAGTATTAGTTCAGATCGCATGAACGAAAGGCGCGGGCATTTAATTGTAGCAGCACTGCTAGCTGTTGTAGGATGGAGCTTGGCGGCAGCCAATGTTTCTCCAGTGATTGCTTTGGTAGGTTTGTGTATCGCTCAAACAGGAATGATGAGCATGATTCCTGTGTTCTGGACTTTACCAACTGCTTTTTTAACTGGTGCAGCCCTTGCTGGCGGAATAGCCATGATTAACTCTGTCGCAAACATTGGAGGAATTTTTGCTGCTACCATTTTGGGTACTTATGGCTTATGGTCTATGGCATTGATTCATTTTGCTGGCGCAGTTTTATTAATTGTAATTCAAGAGAATTCTGCTAAAGAGAGAACTTCATGACGATGGATAATCCTCCTTCCTCTGGAAACCTGTTTGACCTGACCGGTAAAGTTGCAGTTATTTCCGGTGCAGCTCAGGGTTTGGGTAAAGCTGCCTCACTTGCAGTTGCTCAGGCAGGCGCCAATGTTGTTTTGGTCGATCGCAATATTTCCGGATTGGAAACTACTGCAGATTTAATTAGAAAAATGGGCCGAAAAGCTCTTGTTAGTGTGACCAATGTTTCAGATCCCGATGCTATAGCCGAGCTATTCAAACAGGTTGATCTGGAGTTTGGAAGAGTAGACTTTTTAGGAAACATTGCAGGCGATGGCCATCTTGCAAAGCCGGAAGAATTGACGATTGCAGACTTGCATTCTGTATTACAGAATTTGGTAGTGGGGCGCTTTGCAATGTGCCAGCAGGCTGGGCTACGGATGCTTTCCCAAGGTCGTGGCTCCATCATGAATATAGGCTCGCTTGCAAGTTCCACTGCGCTTGGCCGTGGGCATATTGCTTACAGTATGGCAATGGGCGCGGTTGTGCAAATGACGAGGGAGCTTAGTACGGAATGGAGCCATCGTGGCGTTCGCGTGAATTGTGTAACCCCAGCCCAGATAGTCAACCCCGGCCTTACCGCTCGCATGAGTGAAGATCCAACCTTGGAAGAGAGATTTCTACACGGGATTCCTGCTCATCGGCTTGGCCAACCCAATGATATTATGGGCCTTGCTGTTCTTCTTGCATCGGATTCTTCTAGTTGGATAACAGGGGCAATAATTCCTTTGGATGGTGGAAACATGGCGATGAACGCTGGGGGTACTCCGGGCCATGAGCAGAGAAGTATCCAAAATTTTCATGCTAAAACAAAATGATAAAGGATCAGCATCTAATGGATCATAAAGAGCTTCTTTCGTTGTTTCGTACCATGCTAATCATCCGACATACGGAAGAGGAGCTTGCCCGCTGTCATCAACGCGGCCTTATCTTTGGCGCCTGCCATACTTATGTTGGTCAAGAAGCAATATCCACAGGCGTTTGTGCTCATTTAACCAAGGATGATTCTGTTTTTAGTACGCATCGTGGGCATGGGCATGCGCTCTCTAAAGGGATGCACCCTCGAGAACTGATGGCAGAATTGTTTGGGCGGGCGACAGGTTGTTCGCGTGGTCGAGGAGGGTCGATGCATATCTTCTCGCCTGAAATCGGCATGATGGGAACAAGCGGTATCGTGGGCCCTTGTATTCTGCAAGCTTGCGGCGGTGGGTATAGTTCCAAGTTGATGAACTCTGGAAACGTTGCTGTTGCATTCTTTGGTGATGGCGCTGTAAACAATGGGGCATTTCATGAGGGCCTTAACATGGCCAGCATTTGGAAGCTTCCCGTACTCTTCATCTGCGAAAACAATCAGTTTGCAACAGAAGTTCCTTTTTCTTATTCGAGTGGGATTCCCGATGTTGGCCGTCGTGCTGCTAGCTATGGGCTTCCTGGTTTCGAAGTTGATGGCAATGATGTTATTGCAGTAACGGAAGTTGCTCGAGAGGCAATTGCTCGTGCGCGATCAGGTGGCGGTGCAACCCTTATTGAATGTAAAACCTATCGTACTCGCCCTCATGCAGAGGGCATGGGCGATTTCATGTATCGTACCCGCGAACAAGTTGAAGAATGGAAGCGCAAGTGTCCTATAGCTTCCTTAAGAGAGAAATTGTTAAACGAGTTCGGCATAGATGAAGCAACGATTCAGGGTATTGAATCTGAAATTCAGGCTCTTGTTGCGGAATCTAGGGCTTTTGCTGAAAGTAGCCCCTTGCCTGATCCTTCTACTGCTGCGATGAATGTTTATGCGCCAGTTAGAAAAGTTGCCCCATGTACGAGATTGATCGAAGGGAACGACCCCACCCGAAATATCACGTTCACTCAGGCAACACATGAAGCACTTGCGGAAGAAATGGCTGTTAATCCCAAAATCTTTGTGATGGGGGAAGGGATAGGGGTTCGTGGTGGCAACTTCAAGACTACCGCAGGCCTTTACGATTTGTATGGCCCGGTAAGACTTTGCGACACTCCTATTTCCGAACGTGGTTTCGTTGGGCTTGCAGGTGGCGCAGCGATGACTGGTACTCGCCCTGTTGTCGATTTTATGTTCGCTGATTTTATTCTTGATTCGATTGGCGAGATTATTAACCAGATCGCCAAGATGCAGTATATGTCGAGTGGGCGCTTGAAAATGCCGGTGCTATTGCGCGGGTGTATAGGCATAGGTCATTCCGCAGCAACGCATCACTCCGGCAGTTATTATGCGATGTATGCACAGGTTCCCGGGTTGAGAGTTGTAGTGCCTTCAAATGCTTACGATGCTAAGGGATTGATGAAGCATGCGCTTCGTTGCGATGATCCGGTTATGTTTCTTGAGCATCGGGAAATTCTAACTATTAAGTGTCATGTTCCTACCGAAGATTATGAAATTGAATTTGGTCATGCTGCGATTGTAAGGGAAGGAAAGAATGTTACGGTCGTCGCATTGGCTCGAATGGTTCATCTTACCATGTCGGTTTGCGAACAACTTGAGCAAGAGGGGATTTCAGTTGAAGTGATAGATCCACGAACTGTCTCACCACTTGATACAGCAACGATATTGCAATCGGTTGCTAAGACTGGTCGTTTATTGATTGTTGACGAACCGCCTGCTCCTTGTGGGTTTGCGGCTGAAATTGCTGCGCAGATTGCAGATGCCGGTTTCAACGATCTTGATGCACCCATACGGCGTTTGACTGGCGTTTTTACACCCACCCCTTACAGTCCGTCTTTAGAGTCTGTTGTTGTGCCTACAGCGGTAGAAATCGCAAATGCAATTCGTGCGTTGGTGAAGGAGTAATCATGGCACAAGAAATTATTATACCCCGCTTGGGTTGGTCGATGGAGGAAGGGACATTCGTGGCTTGGTTGAAAAGCGAGGGCGATTTCGTTAAGCGTGGCGATGCACTATTTGAATTGGAAGGCGAAAAAGCCACACAAGAAATCGAAGCCGTAGATGAAGGCGTATTGCGAATCCCTCTTTCAGGGCCAAAACCTGGAAGCGTGCATAAAGTTGGAGCCATCATTGGATATCTTGTCGGGGCAGGTGAGTCTATCCCTGGGCTTGCTAATCATTCGCAGCAAACTAATATTGAAGTTGTTAACGAAGCCGATTCGCCTGCTGCTTCACCATCGGTCAGGCAGTTGGCAAGAAAGGTTGGTGTTCAATTATCGCATGTCAAAGGGACCGGGCCAAGAGGCCGGATTCTCCAAGACGATGTTCACCAAGCGAAATCAATCCTTTCAGACAATGCTCAAGCACCGGTAATTTCATCTGTTTCTGAAATTTCGAATCAGATGGCTGTTATTTCTAGCCCCAGGGCCAGAAGGCTTGCTTCCAGCTTAGGAATTGATTGGAGGAGTTTGATTGGCTCGGGTGCTGGTGGCCGAGTTCGAGAATGTGATGTAAAAGCTGCTTCCACTGACTTGCCCTCAGCCATCACCTCCGCTGGGAAAGCGCAACGAATCCCGATCTCTAAAAAACGAAGGATTATTGCCCAGCGATTGGTTGCCAGCCGCCAGTTAACAGTCCCGGTTACACTCACCACCAAGGCTGACGCCACGAATTTAGTCAATCTTCGCAATCAGTTTAAATCAACCAATGGCACACATCCCATTCCAAGTTTTCAAGACATCATTACTAAGCTGGTAGCAGAAGTTCTTAAGGAACATTTGTTTTTAGCAGGCAGATGGGATGAAGATGCTATTGTTTTGCCTGCGCATCATGAACTGGATATCGGAATGGCTGTTGATACTGAAGATGGTTTATTGGTGCCAGTGATTCGAAATGTAGCTGGATTAACTCTTCGTGATGTAGCAGCGCAATCAAAAAGCTTGGTGCAGCAGGCGCGAGAAGGAAAGATCACCGCAGCACAAATGCAGGGGGGCGTTTTTACAATCACTAATCTCGGAGCGTTTGAAATCGATTCTTTTACCCCCGTGATTAATTATCCCGAGGCTGCAATTCTGGGCTTGGGAGCGATTCGCAAGGAGCCTTTTTTTCTTGATGATGGCCAGGTGGTTGCTCAGTTGCAGTTGGCGCTTAGCCTTACTTTTGATCACCGAATAGTAGACGGGGCACCTGCAGCCCGGTTCTTACAATCTCTGGTGTCTGCAATTTCTAATCCATCGGCTTTTCTGCTAAGTGCTTAGTAAAGAGTTGCGATTGTATACCCTTGCTTGATTATTAATTTACCCTTGCTTGATTATTAATTTTAGAAGCATAAAGATGCGTTCTATTTTAATCGGTTTGGTTTGGGAAAGCCGAGCCCAAGCTTGTTCCTGCAAAATTTATGGTTGTTTTGAGGATTAAGATTAAAGCCAGTAGTGTGCATAAAGTTAAACCATGGGAAATAGACAGAATAATTTAAACGATAATCAAAATTTAGTAGCCAATCGATTTGAGGTTATTTCTCTTTTGGTTCTTTGAAATGAAATTCTCCAAAGTCATTCGGGTCATCAAGAATTTTGGTGCTGGAATTAAAGGACCATTGGGCAGTCTCTAGCTGGTCTTTGTTTTCAATTCGAACCCTACTAATATTCCCACGCCAAAGCGATACCTGGCCTGAGTTTTCAATACCAAGGGTCTTGAAAGGGATCGTAAGGAAACCCACCCATCTTGAGTTGTTAACATCAAGTTTTGTCGAATAAGTCCAATCGCCATTCCAATCGGGATCAAAACGGCCAAACCGTGGGTCAAGGGGATCTTTTACAAATCCCTTTGCAGCATCCTGTTTTGATTTTTGGTTAGGATTAACAGTGAAACGGTAGACAATATCATCCCCGGTTTTGGGTTCGAATAAGAGGTTGATGGTATCCTGCTTTGCGAGGTCTTCGATCGGGCCTTTTAATAGTTCTTGGGGAAGTTGGTTTTCAATTAAAACATAAAGATTAGCTTGATCTGCAAGTATTTTGAATGATGATTTGTTTTTTGATTCTGTTTGATTTTGTATTAAATTCAAAGAGTGTTTCTCTGCAATATTCCATTCTTGAGAGTCCATCGTAATTGCTGAGATTGTTTTTGCTCTTCCGATGAATAGTTTTTTTGCTCCAGGCAATGCTGCATTTCTCATGGCTTTGGTGTCCCAGTTCATGGGAGAGTTTGCGTAAGGTTCCTGATAACCATCGTAGGCAAGTTTAAGGTGCTTTGCATCATGGCCAACAGGTGGAAACATGACATAGGCCCATTCACCCGTGTTTTTTGGGTTTTTGCCATTGGTGGTGAAGAAGGAATCGATGAGAGCGTTTCTTTCATCGATTGCATCGAGTAAACGGTTTCTAGAATTTATATCAGGGCGGATTTGGAAAGCATGAGTGAGGTGTACAACCTGGGCAAAAGCTTTGAGGTAATCAAATTCTTTGCGGACCACTGCAAGTCTGGTTTTTGCTTTGTCGGAGTCTGTCGTTTTTTCAGCGATGGAAAGTTGGTTTTCCATTGAGGTAAGAAGAGTAGGCGTGTAAAGGAACCCCATAAGTTGGAAAGGATCTGTCACATGTTTTCTTCGTTGCCCGTAAATATTGTGATAAACCCAAGCCGGGGCTCTGGTTCCTAGGTAATCTGAATACAATTCAATCGCATGATAAAGCTGATCATAAAATTGAATCATAGGTTGAGACGATTTGCCAAAAGAAGCGCTGCAGAATTCCTTCATGAGAAGGTTGGCATTAAGATTAATCGAGTCATCGAACATTTTTCCCATGGTGTAATAAACAGGCCCTTCAAGCCCATACAGATCACCGGGGCCATCCCGATAAACCGAAGCAATACGATTGCGAACTAATCTTCGAACTTGAGTTTCCACAAAAAGTGGTGTACGCATTGGGGTGTAGCGGGTACCAAGGTTTGGGCACCAGTTGTAAATATAAGAAGAGAATCCTGCAGGCACATCATGGTTTAACCACGGTGCGATATCCTCTTCGTTTGTTCCAGTTAAAAGTATCCGAGTGTTTTTTGGGAATGATTTAAATGATTTTGGTGGGTTTTCGGTTTGAATATACGACATGATGGTGACACGATTGCCCGGTTTTTCGATCTCTACTTTTTCAGCAAGTGATCGATGAAATAGCCATAGCTTTTCACCCCAATCTTTACCGGTGTTGTAAAGTTTTTCGCATTTTTCACATTGGCACGCACGAAAACCATCAGGTTGGCCTATATCAACAGCTTTAAAACCCATGTTAATAGAATTGATCATATCTTCGTAAATAAGTTTTTGGACATCAGGATTTGAAATGCAATATTGTGCATTTCCAGGTGCATTTGCAGTTCGTTGGCCATTGATGAGCGCGAAATACTCAGGGTGAGTTTCTCCATATTTTTCTCTGGGTACTGCCCTCTCGTAAGTGTGGCCGCCAAACAGTGTGTCAACCATGGGAAATCGGTTGTGGGCGATGTCGTAAAAACTTCCCCTTGCTGGATGGGCGGTGTTGAATTCGATCGAGGGTGTTTTAATAATGTCGAGGTTTGTGGGAATAGTGATGGAAGAAATTTTTAGATATTCAATCGCTGGAGATTTAAGAAGGTCAATTCTTGCAGACGCTGAGATCGGCTGTGCGGGTCCAAGGTCGGGATAAAGAAATCGTGTACCAACATATTTTTGTAGAAAATCTACAACGCCTTTCGTTGTACCAAACCGATCCCAGTAAGGGCGTCGTGGTTCGATGGATTTTGCAGGCGCAGATTCATCCCGCCCCGCTATGATAAGATTATTGTCAACAACCTTGTGTATATATCCCCACCCATTAAGCTTTGAAATATCAACTTTCTTATCTTTTGCGTAATTGGTGTTCCCAAGATAAATTGCAGGTTTTGAGGTGTCATGTGCCCCTTCCAAGGTTATGGCGATATTGAAACCATTAGCTTGAAAAGATGCCTGCATTAGTTTTGCGGTTTGTTTTAAACCATCACCTATGGAGTCCGAGGCATTTACTTTCGGGATTACAATCTGATAATCGGTTTTGTTTGATGAGGCCAGAATTAGTTCTGCACCAAAACCCCGTGCCCCTGTAATAAATATTATTAGTATTGCACAACATATAAATTTTACTGGGTGAATTGGGCTTATTGACATATTCATTTTTATTATCCTGTTTAGATGTCTTTTAACATTGTCGGAAATTGTTATTTGGAAGAGGCGGTTTGCTTAAGCAGAGATTGAATGGAAAGTACCGCCTCTGAAATCATTTTTTCACCAGCATCGGCTGCCAAAAAACTACATTCGGTTGCCCCATATCCACCTTCTTTTACAGCTTGAACCGTTGGGATGTATACAACAAATGGGGATCCTTTCCCATGGTATGCCAATCCTAAAATCAAAGTGTTCTTTATGGGTGATTTTGAAGTTAATTCGATTTGATGGCTGATAAAGGGTTCTCCGGGGATTGCAACCAATGCTAAATCTTTATTAATAACAACGGTAAGAATTCCAACATTGCTAGTATTTGTACCATTACGGTGTGCAAGTGTTAGTAGGCTTTCTTTTATTTGAATGGGGGTGGGGTCTGTTTTTGGTGTTTCTTTTAAGGTGGAAGCGATTTTTAACGCACCCTTGGCCAAAGATATTCCAGCCATTCGAACAATGTTGAATCTGTTTTCGCCTTTTAGATTATGAAGGTCGTAGGGATCAAGATCGCCTTGGGCCCCTTGAAGAAACATGCCCATGCAATTATCACCCAGTTCCTGTTCAATATGGTCAACCATTGCGCCGGGGAAATCTCGGGAAACCATGCCTGCGCTCATGGTAGCTACAGGATGGCATGCATACTGAACCATGAGTGCTCTGGGTTTACCTTTCAGGTCGTCGATGCGAATGACGCCTACCGTCGGATCAATAGGTTTGGTGGGCCGTCTATCGGGGTTTTCCCACATTGCTAAAACAGGTCCTCCTTCTCGGACTAGTCTTCTATTGTGGGCCATGTATGCGCTTTCAAATGGGCCTTTGCCTGAAACAAGTTTAGCTGCGAACAGATTGTTCATTGCCTTGCCGATCGCTGCTATTATTTTGTCTTCCGTTTCTGCATACCAAGGGTCAGAAGATAAGGCAGGCCAATCGATTGTGGTGCCTGGGTCTTTCCCATTTCTGGTCCAATCGGGAGAGAAGGGCGGTTTGATTAAAAGACCCCGAGGCGCCATTGCTGCATGGGTATGTGTTGAGCAAAGAATTACATGATCAACGCCCCATTTTTTTGTAGCCTCTGTAATCACTTTTAAGGATGAAAAAACAATTAAATCCACAGACACAATCGCTAAAGAGACTTTTTGATCCTTCAGCACTACCACTCGTGCATATAGGGAATCTCTTTTTCGAAGGGGTTGCCCTACTAAATTTACCGCATCTTTTTCGGGTGGTGTAATATCAACCTTGGCAGTGCCTGCCAACAGGTTTGCAGTTTCATCTTTGCCATGGATTTTCTGTGTAGTGCCAAGCAGTATGAAAGCAACACAAACACTTAGTAGCAGATTAGAGTTCTTCATCAATGGTTCCATTATTTCTTAAGTTCGGTTGCTGTTTCTTTGTACTGTGCCCAAGCTGTTTCCTGTAGATTTTTTGCGATATCTGCCGGGATGCCCTCAGGAAATGCTAAGCCGATTGGGGTTCGACCTGTTAACACACTGTAGATGCCGCATGAATAAAGATATGATCCCCAGAGGCCAGGGTGTGCTTTGTCTTTTGCGAATAGACTTTCCATTTTTTCTTTGGATGGGTTTGCACCAAAGTATTTGATGTATGCTTCGCTTGAGTCAACAATTGGGACGCTCAATTCTTTACCCATGTTTAAATGCAAACGATGCTGGCGTTCAAAGCCTTTGGGGAAGTCGCTTAGTATGGAAGCTGTTCCAAACAATATCGTTTGCTTGCCTGTTTTTTTTATCAAGTCATTAAAGAGGCGGGCATAGGGTTGAAACGCAGGTTCTTGAACATTGTAAATATCTTGAAGTAAGATGAAATCCCAGTTGCCGCTTCCAATCATTTCGCGTGCAGAACCTTTGTTTGTGCCAGCCTCCCAATGAGATTTTAAGGATGCGCCACCCTTGATGCATCCGCCCACTTTAATTAGTGTGCCGCCTTTATCGGACGCAGCAAGTTTTTCAAGCAATTGATTCCCCACGATTGTGGGACATTGACTGTTGCCCACCAATAATACTTTCAAAGTTTTAGGTGATTCTTTTGGGGTGTCGGCAATGGAGATGTTCGCAATGGTTCCTATTAGAAACAAGAAAGCCATGCTTTTACATAAGGTTAATTTCATTGAGTTAGTCCTTTAATGGTGGTCGTGGAGATGGGTCGTTTATTTTTGTGATTCAAGGAGTAAAGCCTCACGGAATTTCTCAAGTGATTCTTTTTCTTTTCCTTGTGCTGCATAAGCATGTCCATAAGCACGCAGAATTTTGATGCGCCATACCGGAGCCATGGTCTTGTTGTCCGCATATTGATCCAGTACAACTAGCGCTTCGTCTGTTTTAACTTGATCGGTTAGTATGCTGGCAATGGCAAGGGTGGTGCTTATGGGCAACCAGCCATTTGTTTTTCCAGTTAGTGCAATGATTTTTCGATAGGTGGTAAGTGCTTGTTCTTCATCTTTGAGGTTGTTGGAATAGTTGTCCGCTAAGGTTAATAAAAGCAGTTCGCTTTTGGGGTTAAGTGCTAATCCAGCTTTGCAATCGATTTCTGATTCTTTTCCGTTTTTGATGAAGTAATAGGCTTGGGCTCGCAAATGATAAGCCTCAGCTTTGACGATTGGTGATTCCGTGTTCCAGTTTTTAAAATTTTCTTTTGAGAATTGCTCGATCAGATCTTTCCACTTTCGATCTTTGGCTAGTGCCTGCATTTTTTTGATAGTCAAAGATGAAGGCGTTTCTTGATGGTGCCATTGGTTGAAAGACTTGGGTCTTATTTGAGTTTGAATGCGGTCTTTTAATTTAGTGACCCAAACTTCTGCATAAAGTGCAGAGGGAGAGTTAATCAGAAGAACGGAGGAGAGTAAAAAAAGAGACTTCATGGTAAGTTGGTTCTTTTAGGGTAGGTACTAAGGTGATGTATATTGTGACCATACGTCAGGGGAGTATCAAATCAGCGGTATATACCTTCAAATTGTCAGAGTTTATCGCTTTGGTGTCAAATGAATTATGGAACGAAACCCTTAGGTCGAAACAGGGTTGATTACTGATACGCAAGTAGGTTTAGTTTTCTTTTACTAGATTGAAATGTAACATCATCTGGGTTCTCTGGATTGGTATAAATCCAATAATGGTTGATTTGACTCGCAAGCAGTTTCTTGGTGTTTTAGTGGTGTTATTTGTTCATCAAATCAATTTGTTCAATCAACCCCTAATAATAATTGCGTAGAGTTCCCCTCTTATTTGAAAGGTTATGAAGATCAGGATCGTATTAACCCTCGTGCTGTTGCGGTGAAATTGCATCGTAATGCCAAATGGGGATTGTTATGATTCCCGGTTTTTCTTCTCTAATGCATCTGGATAAAGTGGCCATCTGATCTCCGGACGGGTTTATCAACTTCTAATCCCCAAGTGATCTGCCGAGTAGCACGTACCAAGGACTGTCGACGATTCGGTTGTTACCTTTTGCTTAGTCTGAACTTTTTGAATTGATGGTTGTTTTTAATCAATCATTAACGAGACGCACATCGCTGGGAGTCTGCCTGACCTACTTGGCCGCCGATTACCGGTTACGGGATGTTTCCGGCGTGTCGCAGATTTTCGATAGTGTAGCCACCAGGTGTTAGCGGGTAGAGACTCGATGTCGCGATGGGCTGCTTGGGCTGAAAGGGGTGCGACCATTGTAGCAGGAGGCCACCGTTGGCTGTGGCGTTGCTGTAATTGAGTTGTAGCGGGATCTGTTGCCGTAGGATCTTGATGGGCTTGCTGGTGAGTTCTTGACGAATTGATCGAGGCTCAGATTGACTGAGGATTTCTGAACGATTGAGCCAGAGCGTC
Organism: uncultured Planctomycetaceae bacterium; assembly: GCA_903960945.1. Classification (GTDB taxonomy): domain Bacteria; phylum Planctomycetota; class Planctomycetia; order Gemmatales; family Gemmataceae; genus UBA969. The sequence goes on along the minus strand of CAJCCR010000168.1, from coordinate 11,971 downwards.
ACTTTGCCATCGGCTTGCGCGGTGAAAGTGTGAGGCAGTCCGGCGTCGTCGTAGTCGAGGCCGTTGACAACGAATTTGTCGACATCGACCCACGAATCGCTCGACGCCTTGTTCCGAGGTTTGCCATGCCAGCCAACGACGGTCACGGTCACCTCGTGATCGCCGTCGGAGAGATTGTCCTTTGCAAAGAGCGTTGCATCGCGTTTTACCTCGGAGCTATAGCCATCGAACTGCGGTTGCGGCTGACCATCGAGATCAATGTTGGCGAAGCCATAGTTCGGACCGGTCTTGCCCACAACTCTGATCGATGTACCTCGAAAGCGAAACGAGATGCTTGCGTTGTTGTCACGAGAACCTTGGCAAGAACCGTCGAAGCATTCCTTGTCGCCGCGCACGGACCACGGGCCGACATAGGCCGGGCCGTAAGTCGGCAGCAACGTGCCAGTCCAACGCAGGCCGCCGGGAGCAAGTTTCGTCGGGCTCCATGTTCGGTCGATCTGTCGATCAATAGCGACCTCTCGCTGTTTCGTCATCGCCGCGTCTTCAAAAGATGTGACGGTCAAACCTTGCCCTGTATGCGGGGCGGCAGGTGCCGTGAGTCGCACTCGACCCGATTGCCGCTGCCAGCCGTTCCAGCCCGATATGCGATAGACCCGCATCTCATTCTCCCAATTGCCGAAGAAGAGCACGTCGCCGTCGGGCAATGTTGAGACTGAGGCATGACAGAACTCGCCACCCAGTTGATACCAGTGCTTCGCGATGTCTTTGGATTCCATTGAGTCCATCAACCCTCCGACGAAGAGGCCATTGGAGTCCCAGACATAGGAGAGCTTACCAAAAAGCTTCTGAGTGTTGGATCCTCCATCGTTATCAATCGCGACCACGCAATCGTGAGCGATGCCCGCGATGCCTCGGAGATGAGTTCGGACTTCTCCCGGAACCGAATACCCCTTTCCGAGTTGGCTGACGGTCCACATCGATTGGCCCTTGGCGGACCATTGCTGCATGAAGGCGTCGTCGTAGTCGCACCAATTGCGAGTCCAGTCGTTGAATGCCGCGTAGAGTCTGCCTGACTTCTGGTCCTGATGCATGAAGACGGACCAGCGTGTGTCGGCGAAGTGTTGGGGATGAAATCGAGTCGGGCAGTCGCTGAACATATCGCCATGCGGCATCGTGCCGTAGATCGGCGCGCCGACATCGTTCCATCGAGTCACCCCAAACTTACGGACCTGCCGCTTGCCCTGCGATTCGCTCATGGTGAAGCAAGAAAGGTCGGCTACGATGTGCGGCTCCCACGAATTAGCAATGCCGGACTCATAGAAGGTGACCTCAGCCTGCTGTGGCGTGCCATCGCCATTGGCATCGTTCCATTGATAGGCCGCACTCTTGCCAGCCCATCCCTTGATTCTCGACGACGCATTATGTACAGAGCCGCAGATCGTCACGGGCAACAGTTTCCAGTTCTTCTCGTCGACCTTAAGAATGGTCGGTAGCTTTTCAAGAGCGAGATAAGTCACGCCATCTCGCTTGTAGACGCGGAAATATCCGCCTTCGTTGTGACTGTCTCCCACCAAGCTGTCGGCAAGCTTGCTGTATTGGTAGCATGAATGAACTGTCCACGATTTTCGCTCGTAGTCAACGAGCACGCGCATGACCCAACCGTACTCTGATCCGACCCACAGCACGTTAGGATTGTCGCCTTCGGTCGCCGCGTGCGGAGCCCAACGTTGGCCGCCGTACCATTCTCGGACGACCGACCCATCCGCCGCGAAGTGAGCCGTGCGGCGCGGTGCCGTCGTTGCTTCCGTGACATAAAAACCACCGCTGCCATCTGCGCAGAGATCGGCGAAGCCTGCGAAGCTGCGCTTGGTTACGTCGTCATAAAGCCCGTCCTTCCGACCACCCTTCGCACCGTATGTAGTTTTCAATACCCCATCGGCCAAGAATCTTTTGATCTGCTGCGTGCCTGCTTCATACACGAGCAGCTCGCCGGATGAGTGATCGATATCGATCCGTCCGGGTTTGTCTAGACCAGCCACGAACTCAGTTGTAGTCTTGTTCTTGCGTGACAGCTTCACCACGCGATTGCCGCTGCTGACGAAGATCACGCCATCGGCTCCGACCGCGACACCCGCTGGACTCGAAACCTCAACCGTATCGAGCAACCTGCCAGTCTGCGGGTCATACCAACGAAGCGCATTCTTCTTTTCATAGGCCACGACCAGCACGCCCGCGTGAGCATCCATGTCGCTCGCCTCCATTTCGTCGTTGGTGGGATCCCATTGCACATCAATCATGACAGGCTGCTCACCAACGGCTGTGCCTGCGACCGTTCGCTTTGCCAACCTGCCCGTCGCGGCGTCGTAGACATAGAGCAGTTGCTTTCGTTGCTGCGCGGGTGCGATGCGGCTATCGTTGGTCTTCACATGTCCGAGCATGAAGACCTCACCGCTATCGACGGCCAGACTCAGGGCACCATCCCAAGCACGCGGATGCAGCGCAGTCCAGATTCGCTCTTTGCCGTTAGGCGTCATCTTGAGCATGCAAGTTTCGATGTTCTCCGTGGTGTGAGCGGATACATAGATCCCGGTCTTATCCACCGCGATTCCAAATGGAGCATGATGCGTGCCCGGTCCACACGCCGTCCGCCAATCGTCGCCTGGCGGATAGTTCGACCCGACGCTCATCAGATAAGTCGCCTTCAGCCCCGGAGTCTGCAATGACTTCCAAGAGTAATCACCCGCCGGAAGCGAGTTGCCATCACGATCGAGTCCATCCCAAATCACCGATTGCTTCCCCGCCGCCATCGGCACCGCATGTAACAGTTCGCGCACCATCCGCCCCTGCGAGTCATAAACCGCCGCCGAAACCTGCCCCGGTTTCTCAACCGAGAATGAAATCGGTAAGCTGCCAGTTAGCGGTTCATAAGCCATGACGATGGTCGTGAGTGCGAACAATGGTGCAGCGATAAATTGTGCGATGCTTGTGCTTTTCATTAAAAAATTCCGATTGAGTTTTCGTCGTAATTGAACAGTAACATGCCACTGTGGGTGAATCCTGTTCTTAACTTAGGGCTTTTCCACCAATAGAACACCGGGTTAATTTGATAGCAGCATTGGCCTTGAGCAACATGCCAAACGCTCCCCATTCCAGCAGATCGCATCGAAATTAATTGTTCTCAGTAAACAAAGCCCTAGTACCATTTCTACCCAGTTAGGAAGGGCGAGTAGCACGGACCTAGATTAAAGAAATCGACGGCTGTTAAACACTTTGTGTTTTTACCAAACTTTGTTAACTGCTAATCGGCCAGCTTTGATAACGCCGCCTTGAATGACTGCAATAAATTTGCTTTTGTTTTCTAGAATCGAAATGTCTTTAAGTACATCCCCATCCACAATAAGAATGTCTGCAAGTTTGCCTACTTCAACAGTGCCAATTTCGTTTTCAAGGCCCATGATTTCAGCCCCGGTTCGGGTTGCACATTGCAATACCGTGTGAGAGTTGAGGCCAACATAGTTCACAAAGAAAGTTAATTCCCTGGCGTAATCACCGTGTGGATTCCAAGCAAACCCATAATCCCCACCCATGCCTAATCTTCCACCCGCTAGGAGAATCATCCTTGCACTTTCTGCACCAGCTTCCAAAGTTTCTTTATGGCCATCAATGACACTTTTTGGCATGCCATATTTTGGCCCATGCTCAATACTTGCGTATTCGAAGTAGAGGGCAGGAACGCACGGCACATTCCGCTTAAGCAGAAGATCCAGTGCTTCATTATCCATGAAGGTTCCATGTTCGATTGCATCATACCCAGCACGAAGGGCGTTTTTGATTCCTTCATTTGCTCTGCAATGGCCGGTGACTTTTAGCCCATGGTTGTGGGCGGTTGTAACCACTGCGTTCATTTCCTCGAAGGTCATGCAAAGCGTATGATGATCGTTGAGATCAGGTGAGGCTGCATCGCCGGTGGGGTAGGTTTTTACCCATTCAACCCCGTCTTTTACAAGTTTGCGTACAGCGGCACGGGCTTCATCAGCACCGTTGATCAAAAGAACCAAGCCATCCATACCAATCTTTCGAAAGTCTGGATTCCAGTCCATGAGTCCGCCTACACCACAAATTTCTCTGCCACTTGCAACAAGTCGTGGTCCACTGGAAATTCCGCATTCAATGGCTTTTTTTAACCACACATCAATATTGAAAAGGCTGCCCCCGCTGCGTGCCGCAGTGTAACCACATTCTAAGGCTAGTTTTGCATTGGAAGCAGCAAGAAGTGTTACATATTCAACTGGATACTTGATATCCAAGTCTTCAAGTGCAGCTACATCAAAGTAAGTGGGGTGAAAATGTGCCTCAACTAGGCCTGGGAGAATGGTGCCACCTAGGGCATCAATTTTTTCAGCACCTGGTTCAATTGGTGGTGCGCTTTTCTCTGGGCCTGCAAAAACTATTTTCCCATCCTTGATTACCACAGCAGCATTTGGAATTGGAGGTGAATCGGTCCCAACAAAAAGAGTACCGTTGGAAATTACCGTTGTACCAGTGGCAAGTTTCATGGAATAAATCTCAGTCTAGCAGGAGAATTTGGCGTGTGGGTATCTCTCATTTACGAATTGTATTATGCCCTCCTTATTTCAAAGAAGAAAGGTAAAAGTTGTAATCTGAACTATTGAACTTAGGTTTGACAATTCTAATGCATTAATTCTAAAGTTTATTTGGGTTTTAAAGTGAAGGAGTGGCCAATCTCACCATTCTTTCGATCTGCTGATTCGGATTGTGGCAGGTAAGCCCTAACATAATCAACAACAGCTTTATCAGGCGAAACAGAAATTCTGATATGTCCAGCAGGGGGCATGAACTTTCCACGAATATATCCGTATTCTTCAACATTTCGCAACTTACTGTCATATCCCGGGTGGCCGGGTTGGGGTACCATCAGATAGACAATGTCATCAAGTTCTTGCATGGCATAAAAATGATCGTGGCCATGAAGCACTGCTGAAACTTTGTATTTTGTCAGAAGTTGATGGATTGGCATTTTCCAATCGGGCCGATTCGACCTGAACTCATCCTTGCCTGATGCACCTTTTCCACCCCATTCATAAAGTATGGCAGCTTCACTTCCCCCTCGGGCGGAAGTGTCTAATCCGCCTACCAAATGGTGGATGAATATAAATTTGAAGGCTGCCTTGGAATCTGCAAGTGTTTTTTCAAGCCATTTGTATTGGGAATCACCAAGAGTCCTAACCCAGTTGCCATCAGTTTTGTTTCCGCCTCGTTTCTGTGTATACCAAAAAGGGTCTAAGGCTATGAATAATGCATCGCCCCATTCCCAAGAATAGTAATTTTCCAATCGGTTTAAGGGTTTGATTGTTGATTTGTTGCCGGTGTAAAAACCATCAGGGAAAGGATTTGGAAAATATTTTCTTCTTGTAAGATTAGACCAAGTCGGCATGTTTTCTGATTTTTCATCATAACGATCTCCACGCTCGCCATCATGATTGCCCAAAACCAGAAACAGTGGTGCACTCTTTGCGATAAGGCTAAAGTAATAACGTTGAGCAATATATTGGGGCAGCGAATCTTTGTAATTGGGATATTTATCGGTCATGAAGGTGTCGCCCAAATCGACATGGAAGTCCGGGTTGTCAATAAGGCAATTTGCGAGGGTTCGTTCATAAACTGCAGGCCTTGTGCTTTGGTCAAGATGCGAATCTGATTGAACGGTAAATTTAAAAGGGCTTCCAGTCTTGCGCTGGGTTTGAAAAGTCAATTCATCCTGTGCCGTGAAATCATTTGCTTTGTTGGGAGAAGTATTTAAGCGGTAATAATATCGAGTGTCAGGGTTTAATTCCTTGAGAATAAATTCGAATGGCATACCCGGGCTAAAAGTCGCAACCGAAGTTTTATTGTTCAATGCCCCTTTTTCTTTTCCATAGGAGATAAATCCTTTCATTTCCTTGTAAGCTAGGATGCTAGCGGTAACGGATGTTGAAGTTGGGCGGGCAAGTATAATGTCATAGGGATGTTCAGGCGCAGGGCCTGTGAAAATATGCTTTTGTCCTGCACCTTCCTGCTTGGTTTTTTTCTGCCCCCAAGCCTGTTCTTCAGAAGAAATAAAAATAAAGATAGTTGCGATGCATAAGCAAAGAATAGAACAGCCCGCCTTTATAAAAGAATTCATCTTTACACCTCATATCGGTTTTAACAAATTTTATTTTCGAGTATTGATTTTCTGTGATTGCTACGGATTCGTCTTTCCTTTTCCTTTTTGCATACCAGGATCGGGGCCGCCTTTATTACCACCTTTTTTAAGAAGCGTTGGCTTTTGATTCGGATCATATTTTGGGTTTGGTGTAGGCAATTGGGCTTGAATTGCAGTTAGGTATTCATTTAGATCTTTATGAAGACTTTTTGTTTCTTCGGGCATTTTTGTCGCTAGGTTATTGCTTTCTCTAAGGTCTTTTGAAAGATCGAAAAGTAGGAGTTTGTTGTCTTCGTAGAATTTGATGAGCTTCATGTCTCCTTTGATGATTGCAGAGTGCGGGGTATCACCCTGATAATGCGGGAAATGGAAAACCAATGAATCCCTAGACCTTGCAACCTTGCCCTGTCCATCATTGGATATCAAAGAAGCAATGCTTCCCCCTTCGATTTTTTTGGGTAGTTTGCTTGTAGTGATGCCCGCCCATTCGCAAAAGGTTGGAAATAGATCGTATCCAACAACTCGTGTGTGACACCAGGAGTTTGCTTTTACACCAGGGCCCCTGATGATAAGTGGCACGCGAATTCCACCCTCATATACATCGCCCTTGCCACCTGATAGTGCGCCCCGGCCGCCTCCGCTGCCATTGTCGGACATGTAAATAATGAATGTGTTTGCAGAGAGCCCAAGATCATCGATCGATTTTAAAACCATGCCAACCCCGGTGTCGAGGTCTTCTGTGATCGCAGCTCGTTGGGAGTTTTTCCCGGTGCCAAGTTTTTCATATTTGGCAAGTGTTGCTTTGAGTGCATTTTCTTGACCATGTAAAGCGTTCCACGAAAGTTGAATATAGAATGGTTTGTTTGCGTCCTTATTTTTTTTCATGAAGGTAGCGGCCTTCTTTGCCATCCCAAAAATGTCAACAGGATTGGGATCAGTGAACTTGTAAGCCTGCTCATTTCCTGTGTCTCCATCGTGTTCGTCGTAACCATGCTGTCCTGGGCCGCCGCCGCGAATATGCCATTTTCCAAAATGTGCAGTCGCATAGCCTGCGCCACGCAGCATTTCGCCAATGGTGTTTTCGTTTGAAGAAATATCCTTGATGATTCTCGGTTCGATGAGTTTTTGGCCTTCCACTGCAGGCGCAGCTTTTGTCCAGTGCAATTGTGCTGGGCTTTTTCCTGTTTGCAGACTGATTCTGGTTGGTGAGCAAACTGGTGCAGGAGCATAGGCCGCACTAAATCTCATGCTTTGGCTTGCAAATTTTTCGAGATGTGGGGTGTAAAAGATGTCGCCTTTTGATCCTGCTACAGTCGGGTGCATTGCTACGGATAAGCCATTCCACCCTTGATCATCAGCAAGCATGAAAATGATGTTGGGGCGATCTGCAGCAGAAGCGAAGCTTGGCGCAATCAATGCTAGGACGGTAATTAAAATTCTCATGAGTTCATGCTCCCAATTTCTTTCTCCACGGTTGGAGTTGGATTATTGCTTTTTTCCAGATTGCGAAGCTTCCGCCTTGGAAAGTTTTCCTATGTTTTTTTTGTCTGCTTTTTCAAACATTTTGGTCATTGCCATTGTTAAAGCGTCTTTTCTAATCGTGCCATCATTGTCAGCAAACTCTTCTGCATGGCCCTTTATAAACCCAGCTAAAGCTGATTTTACTGGAGACCCTTTGCCAGAATATTCATCCTTTGTTAATTTTCCGTCCTTGTTTGCATCAAAGCCTGCAAATGTTTTGTCGATTTCTTTTTTTAATTCAGAAAGTAGTAAGTATCCGTCTTTGTCTAGATCTAATTCATCGAAATGAGCTGCAATCCAAGGAAGTCTGGTTTCTTCACCCCCCTTCTTCGATGATTGCTCCCCTTTTTTGTCTGAGCCTTTTTTGTCCTTAGAGTCTTTTCCATCTATGCGCTTTTCCTGATAAACAGAATTTGTTTCATTCCCGTTTCCGTCTGTGAAAATGAAATTATAAGTACCAGCGCCATTGTTGCTGTACTGGATTGAATTGGTCTTTCCATTCAATTCGTATTTGATAGAAATAGTTTTTTTGGAGTCATCTCTTACAAAACCTGTTATTTTTGCACCTTTTAACGGTCTTCCATCAGGCCTAATAGGATTTGCTCTGGGTTGGGGATCAATTTGGCCATCTCGAACCGTGACTTCTCCGCGTAAACCGCCGTTAACATAAGGGTAAGTTTTTGTTGAATAATAACGATACCCATCTTTTTCTGTTCTTCCGTTGAATTTATCAAGGTCTTTTGGTTCTTTTCCATTTGCATCGGTGAACCCGTAAAGTGGAAATCCATCCAAGGCATAACCAATTGGATTGTTTGCTCCAACAATCTTTTGAAGATGAACAGGGCCGATATGATAATGGTAATCGTCAGCTCTGCCGCAATGGCCACCAAATTCATCAAGTTCGCCAGCAATTAAAGTGTCCGTTTTTCCATCGTTTTTTATTGGGTTGAAAATAGGCACACCGTTAACAGCAAGTGCGATCGCTCCCCGAAACAAGTTTGTCTTTGCACTCACAGGAGTATCGGCTAGTTTTGGTTTTAATGGGATACGCCAAGCATTTCTACCGACATAATGTTGGGAAATCGGAACTTGCTGTTGCCATGCCCTTATTCCAATCATCATTGGGTGATCAGGCATTCCTTGGGATTCGATATAAAAGTAATCGTTGTCCGACCGGAATTTTACTTTATCACTGAATGGCTCAAAATGCTTTTGGATTAGGGTGGTAGATTGTTTGTCATCCTTGTCCGCAGCAAGCAGTGCCATGGAACCCATGAGTACGATTGCTCCTGCTAAAGGGAAAACCGATGATCGCTGCCAGAAAATTATTCCACTTACATAAATTGAAAGCGCAGCAATTGCAAATAAAAGTTCGGTTGCTAAAACTAGGTATAATTTTTTTGGTAATTCAAAAGTAGGAGGAAGGTTTAAATCATTAATTGCAATCGACTTTTCTAAAACCCATTTGCTATCCATGTCGCTAAGATTAGGCAGCGGAATTGAAATCACAGAGCCGTTGATTTTGCATAGTTTTACATTTTCTCCCTGATGGCAAAGAAAAAAAGCTTGCACCTCGACTAAACCATCTGAAGTTTTCCATGTTTTTAGGTTTGATCCATTTTCATGGCCTATATGGGCAAGGGTTGCCCCGCAATTAAAAAGCAATATTAATGCAGTTAACATGACAAATGATTTTTTCATTTTTCATTTCTCCATGGTAGTGCACCACTAATGTCAATGTTTGGCTTTGTGTTCCATCTTGGCTTCCAACCTTCTTTTTCAACACGGTGGCGGAAGATTACAGTGTTATCCAAATCCAAATCCTCTGCCCAAATCCATTTTGCGCTTTTGAAGTCTGCTTTGTAAAAGGGTTCTTTGGGATTGACTCGTTCCTCCGTATATTCTGTTGCGTTTTTCCATTTGCTGTCATCAAAGTCAATTTTAAACCAATCATCTGGAATGGGTTCGTGGTGGACTTTAGAGTTTTGTGTGTCAGAACCTAATGGACCCTTGAAGAAACTTTTTGCCTTCCATTTGGAGGAGGTGACTGTTCCATCCGCAAATTTTAATATGAATCCCCCATCTCCAATGTGGGTGCCATATTCCATCCCCGTCTTAGGGTCTGCATTATCCTTTGCCATTACAGCAATTGTCATGGGGTATTCTGGAAGGATGTCTACAGATACAACATTGTGCGGAATGAAATCTATTGAGTCTACCGCAGTGAGTTTTCCATTGATGTACATAATGAACCAATTGTCTGCGTACACATTAACTTTGATAGTATCTGCCATCGATGGTTTTATTAGGCCGGATGGAGGCCTATTCCCTTTGCCTTTTTCTTTTTTCTCCTTGCTTTCAGGTTGTGCCAAAAGCAAAGTAAATGAACCGATGGTTAAAGCTAAAAAAGCAATGCTAAAAGCAAGGATTTTTAGTCCGAATGTGTTTGGGAATAGCATTTTCATTTTAATTCTCCTCGATGATCTGACGGTCCGGTAAGTGGTGGAAGTTGTGTTTAAAAAAACCTTCAGGCAATTGGCTGTTATCAATTAATTCGGCGGAAACATTGCTTGGGCCACCTCTACCTTGGGGCATCCCTGAAAAAATCATTTTTTGGAGCACACCTGTTTTGGGTTCATACCAAAGTTCCACTCTTTTTGGCCCGCGATGCTCAGCGGATTTTTTGTTGGCTTTTATTCCACGGAGTCCATTTTTGTCATTCGGTAAAAAATCCAGTTCGTAGGCTGTTTTCAATTGTGCCAAGTCAGAGCGTAGATTAACAAAGGGTATTCCATGCTGATTTCCAGGGACCGGCCCAATGAATCTTTGTACATTTGTGCTGATGCGGATTGCACCCTCTGGAGGAATAGACCAACTACTACTTCCATCACTTCCTGTAATAAAAGGACGCTCGTCAGGGAATTTTCGGATCAAAACATATTTGCCAGGTGGTTGTACGTGAAGAATTCCCCCATCAATTCCTGGTTGACGATCATTTAATAGTTCGGGTGTATTATCTAAAGCTTTGATTTTATAAGTTCGATCCAAAAGAGATGAGGCTGAGTTTGCGATGCGTTCAATCTCTGAAGTTGCACTTGCGTGGGAAGTAAAAAATCCCCAATAAACAAAAATTATAATACCGATAATGCTTGCCATGCCTGCAGTTATATTTGCTTGCGTCCAGTAGTTTTTTTCAGGCCTGATATTGACCTTTGGGAATATTAGCGTTTCATGCACAGGATGGAGAATTAGAGTCTTTTCCGTTTGGATCAAGTCATGAATCTTATTGTGAAATTGGATTGCACTTGCAAATATTTTGACATTTGATGGACAGGATTTTAGCCAATGGATGAGTTCTGTTTCCTGATCTTCGGAAAGCGTTTCATCTAGGTAGCCATCAATCAGGTTTTGAATGTTGTTGTTCATAAACGAAATCCCGCCTTGGTTTTTCGTTGGATACAATCACGCAATTCATCTCGAATTCGTTGAAGAGTCTTGGCGACAGAATTTGCTTTCATCTCAATTTTTTCAGCGATTGAAGCAGGCTTCATGTCTAGTTCGTAACGCATTTTGCATAATTCCTTGGATTTGGGATCCAATGCTTTGAAGCATTCTGCAAGATGGTCAAGATTGTTGTTCTCGGCGGAAGATTCAGAGAATGCTTGCTGCAAAGATTCAGCTAGAGAGGGTTCTAGAAGGATTGTCTTTTTATTTGTTTTTCGAAAATGTAACAGTATTTGATTTTTTGCGATTCCTATGACCCACCCAGCAAAGGGTTTAGATTTGTCGTATTTTTCTAAGGAATTAAGAACTGCAACAGCGGTGTCTTGAAGAATATCATCGCGGTCTTGGTAATTACGAACCAGTGATAAAATAAATCCAGAAACCAAAGGCGTGGCCAGCGTCCATAATCGGGTCATTTCAGCAATTCTTGCATCCATTTTTCACCATGCAATTAGTTCATCCCCAACTTATACTTAACATTATTACTGTTTTTATGACCGTATTTTTAAAAAAACATGACAAAAAGGGGATTCGAGGTCAAAGAGGTTTAATAATTACAATTTAAATGTTAAACTTTCATTTGTCGTTTACTTAAATTGGCCATTATTACGTTTTTAAGGACTTATTATGATTCATGTAATTGCAATAATTGATTTAAACCCCGGTACCCGAGATGCTTTTGTTGTGGAAATGAAAAAGATCGTTCCTTTAGTAAAAGCTGAGAACGGCTGTTTGGAATAT
>CAJCCR010000167.1 GCA_903960945.1 uncultured Planctomycetaceae bacterium | reverse complement strand
TTTGGAAGAATGTAACCAATCTCATCGTTTGCCAGCCCAATTACAGTTTTGTAAGGCATCTTCCATTTTTGAAACCAATCGATTTCTGTAGCAGCATCTTGGTAATCAGCTTCTTTTTCAGGTGTTTTTGCAACTTTCCCGAGAAGTAGTTCGGGGTAAATTTCACCAGGGATACACCCGATTCCAAGTTCCCCCAAAGTTATGATGCTTACTTCGGATTTTGCAGCAGGGTGTTTTTCTTCTCGTTGATTGAGGCCCGCAATCTTATTAAGTTCTAAATCCCAATCAAATATTTCTCGTTTAAAAACTCCTAATTGTTTTGCCAAGCGGTATATCGGATTATCTACCGGTAGAAGTACTTCTTTCTTTCGTACAACTATAGGTGTCAGATTAATAGCTTTGGCATTTTTTAATGAATTGAGACTAGTAATTGCCAATAATTGCCCATAGCGTTCAGTTTTTTCAAAGGATCCGTCATTTAAGTTTTCGCCTTTCTCACTTTTAATTGAAACTTTTAACGATGTCATCAACCCGCCCACGGCACCGGTAAATACAATCGCCTCGGCTTGAGTTTGTTTCATTATTTCTTTAACCGTATAGCCAACAAAATCGGAGCTTAATTTTTTATTACCACTCCCAAGGGTTTCAGGATGGCAATGCCAGAAAAGAACTATTCCTAATGCCGTTTTGGTGTTTAACTTGTTAAATTTCAAAGTTAATAATTCATCCATTTTTACTATTGGTGGCCTTCCATCATGTAGAAGTTCAGGAAGAGAAACTGCAGCAATTTCAGTGTCGCATGGTGTAAGATTTTTCGCGGCATCTCTAATCGTGCTTACCGCTATTTTTTGTAACGAAAGCATATAGTCTGGGTCGGTTCCAGATTGAAGGGGTGAAGGTCCCCAAAGCCCCAATGTATCTGGGCCTTCGTGAGAATGTGTGCAGGAAAACATAACATTTTCAAAATCTTTTAATTCCTTGCGAATTTCATCAACTTGATCTTTAAATAAACCAATTAAATCTGCACTAACAAAAGCATATTTCTTACCTTCAGCTTTAAGCACCATGGCCCTAATATATATGGGGTCACTAATGCCCTCTGCTTTTCGATTGTGGCCAAAACCGGCAATATATACAGGTTTAATCCCGATTTTAGGAGTAGCATCACCCTTTGAAAATCCAACCTCTAATTTTCTATCTGGGGTTTTAGTCGTTTGGGAATTTACAGGAATAATGAAAATAAATGAAAAACCAGTTGCTAATAAAAGTAATTGTAGCTTGTTCATATTTGGGATGACTCTCTTTAGTTATTGCCTGAATACCAATTAATGATCTGATAGGTTATTTCATAGTTTTAACAATTTTGCAACGGATTACCCTGTTTACACTTGTCGCTTTGGGCAGACAAAGAATAGGATTAAGTAGCGAATGTTTTTGACTATTGCTTATTTTGCTTGGGCGAGGATTGCCAATGTCTTTCAGATTAAGGCTTTTACAGGTTTTTATTCTTTGCTTCTTTTTGGGGTCGGTGCAGGGGTTCCAAGATTCTAAGCAAGCTCAGGTTAAAAAATGGATTGATGAACTGGGCGATGCTGACTTTACTACTCGTGAAAATGCTCATAAAAATTTGTGGAAAGCTGGTAGTGATGCCGAGGAACAACTCAAAGTTGCCTTGAAAGGCGATGATGCAGAAATTCGAAAGCGCTCTTTAGAACTACTGGAAAAATTTAAGTGGGGGATTTATCACGATTCACCAATTGCAATCATTGATTTGATACAAGCTTATCAATCTGGAACGTTGCAAGACAAAGAAAAGTCGATTGCGAAATTAATAGAGATGGGCGGTCTGGGTGTCAAATCTGTAATCAAAATCATTAATGCTGAAGAACAGGAAGAGATTAGGAATTCCGTACTTTCTTATGCATCCAAATCAGTAAGTAAAGTTATTCCTTATTTGATTGAGAAAAATGAATTTAAATTCCTAGATCAAATTCTGCAAATGATGCTCGAAAACAGGGCAGAGGGCGTATTCTCGAATTATGCGGTTTACGCTATTCTTTCTTCATCGACAGATAAAATAATTAATGAGCTTTCTAAAAACAAACCTCCAAAAATCAGTGATGAAATCAACAAAGAGATTCTTGCTTATTTGTATCGAAGCAAGGGTGAACATAATGACGCCCTTAAATTTGCTAAAGAATCTAAAAACCCGGAACTCTACACCCAGTTGGCACTCGAAGCTTCAAAGTGGAAAGTTGTATTAGATACGGATCATTTTCCCGACGATTTACTCTTGGGTAAATTAGGGTACAAACTTGCGATGTACCGTTTAATTAACGAAAAGACGGAATTTGACGGAGCAAAAAAGACTCTTGTGGAGATCGCTGAAGAATTAACGGGTAAAGATAAGAATGGAGTCGAATCTACCGAGCAATTATTTCAGACAGCGAAAATCGCCCTGTTGAATTACATGGTACCTGAGGGGATTGATTGCTTATTGAAAAATAAGAAACGCATGATGGTTGCAGAGATTTACGCCAGCCGTTTTGAGTTTGACAAAATCAAATCCTTAATTGAAGAAGCTAAAAATGAAAATGCGAAGGATGTTCCATCTCTTGAAATTCATTGGGCAAAAATTCTTTACGGGCTTGGGGAAAAAGAACAGGCTTTGAAAATCCTTGATCAATATAGCAGTCGAATCGCTGATAAATCTGAAGGCGATTGGCCTTTGAAGTTGGTTAATGCGTGGATTCTTATCAAGAAAAAAGATCGGGCTTTAGATGATGCTGCAAGTTATTTGCAAAAAATAGAGCATCGTGAAGCTTCTGGTAGAATGTTAAATAAAATGTTTGGTGATGATTCCGAGTTTTATGACCCTTTGTTTCGGTTCTTCTTTAAGAAGAAAAGTACTGAAACTGCACAGGGGGTGATCAAGCAGATTAATGATTTGCACGATAAGAAATTAGAATCCAAGGTTGTTGTAAAACTAGTTGACGATCTTCTCGAGTATGCTTCAACGGTTACCGCTGAAGAAAGTGTTAGTTTGAAAAATGCAGCCGGTGCAATTCTGAAAAAATATAGTTTAGACGAAAAACTTAAAGAGTTGGCAGATAAGTTTGGCAGTGAAACAATACTACTTTCGCTCGCTGACTTATACGCAGAAAAAAAGGAATGGGCCAAAGCACGAGACGCCTTCAAGGTTGCATGGGATAAAGATAAATCCAAATCGATTATCGCTTTTATGATTTCAAAAATGGAAGAAAATATCGGTGATAAAACACAAGCTTCCAAATGGAAGGATTTGGCTACTTGGAGCCCGCTCGGAAATGAACAAATAAGGCTTGATTTTGCCTACGCCTTAGGCAAAAGACACTATATGGATGATGCCCTTATTCAATTTGATTTGGTTTCTAAAACGGGTGAGCCTGGTTCTTACAGCGTGGGCGCATCATCTAGGGCTCTTGCAAGCAGGCTAATTGAAAAAAAGAGCTTTGAAAAAGCTGCTGATGGATATGAACTTGCTATGCTTCGATGCATGACTCCCTTTGTTTCATTCACCCAAAGCCAGGCCTATGTTAATGTTCCGTCTCTAATAGCAAGGTTGCGTTGTCGATCTGCAATTGAGAATGGTGATTTTGATAAAGTGGATTCTTTTGCTGCCAAAGCTTTTGATTTACAACCCGGTGAAGTTGAGTTGCCTATTCTTGTGTATCAACCTTTGATTGCCAAAGGTAAGAAGGAACTTGCGGACAAGATATTTGCATCAGCAAAAAAAACGATTCAAAAGGTTGGAGATGATTATCCTAATTGTGCTTGGGCACATAACTCTGCAGCTTGGCTTTCTGCTTGTTGTAAATCTGATTTGATATGGGGGCTTAACCAAGCCGAGATGGCTGTTAAACTCGATGGCAAAAGTGCTGCCCATCTTGATACTCTTGCTGAAGTATTATTTCAGTTAAAGCGGCAAAAAGAGGCTGTTGAAGCTCAAACCAAAGCCGTTGCCCTCGAACCAACAAAGATATATTACAAAAAACAATTAAAGCGCATTCAGAACGGCGATCCGAGTGTTGATCGACCTGAAGAAAACGATGATTAATTAGTCCGAAAATAATTTTATGAAACCTCGATCTATCTTTTCTTGCAATTTTATTGTTCCTAATCTTGGGAAGTTTGAAGAGTTTGGTGTTTCCCTTGGGCAATTGATTCCTTCTTCTTTCGTTATTGCTCTAAATGGTGAATTGGGCAGTGGCAAAACAACATTGGTTCGTTCCTTGTGCCAAGGCCTTGGGTGCTCATCTTTAGAGTTTGTAACCAGTCCGACATTTGTTCTTATGCAAGAGTATCAGGGCCGGTATACCGTTAATCATCTAGATGTTTACCGTTTGGAAAGTGAATTGCAATTTCTAGAATTTGGCGGTGATGAGTTGTTTCAAGGTGGGAATGTGGTGTTGATAGAATGGGCTGATAAGATCAAAAATTGCTTACCTCCTGCCAGGATGGAAATCATTTTAGAGGTAGTAAGTCAAAACGAGAGAAGGATTTGTGTTTCGTTGCTTGGGGATGTATATTGTCCCGCAATATTGGCTTATTTGTCTGGTTTTGGTGCTTCAGTTTAGATTTTTATTAGTAGCTTATTTATTTGAATTGATCATTAAGTTGTGGTAATCTTTGGGTAGATATTTAGTTAATCATGCCTTTATGAAAATCATTGTTTTTTGGCCTGCCTTTATATTTTTAGCTTTTAGACCTGGAGCAAAAGCGAAATGAATATTTACCGAATTTATTCAATGAAGAGTTCGGGACACATGAGCTGGTTTTACATTTTTTTTGGGATAACAAGTTTTTTTGTTCACCCTAGTTCTTTGGTTGCGTTTGAACCCAAAATAAGTTTCGTGAATGATGTGATACCTGTACTCACTAGGTCTGGGTGCAATATGGGGTCCTGCCATGCTAAAGCTGGTGGTGGCCAAAATGGCTTTCAGTTGTCTTTATTAGGCTTTGAGCCATTAGAAGATTTGGAAAGCATCGTGATGGGGAGCCGTGGTCGCAGGATTTTGGTTACTAACCCAGAGGCGAGCTTGTTATTAATGAAAGCCTCCGGACAGATGCCGCACCGCGGAGGAATTAGGCTGCCCAAGAATTCCCAAGGATATGAAATAATTAAGAATTGGATTTCCCAAGGCGCGCTCATGGATGCAGTCTCAAATGTTAAGTTTGTTGCAATGGAATTGATCCCTAAAAAGGGGAAGCTTCAGCTAGGACAACAGCAACAACTAAAAGCGATGGCGCATTATTCGGATGGGACTATTCACGATGTTACAGCACGTGCCCTATTTGAATCCAATGATAAGGCCATGGCAGAAGTTACAGAAAACGGTTTGGTTAAAGTGCTTGATATACCCGGTAAAGTTTCGGTGATGGTTCGGTATCAGGGGAACGTTGCGGTTTTCAATGCTGCGATTCCACTTGGCGCCCCAGTGGAAAACCTACCTCCGGAAAAAAACTTTATTGATAGGGCGGTCTTTTTGAACCTGAAAGAGCTTGGTATTCCACCCTCCCAGATTTGTGATGATGCGACATTTTTACGTAGGGTTACACTAGATATTGGCGGTCGATTACCGACAGACGTTGAAGCTAAGAATTTCCTTGCAAATTCAAGTGCAAATAAGCGCGACCAAGTAATTGAAGACCTGCTTAAAAGTCCGGATTATGCGGATTATTTTTCAAGCAAGTGGACAGCAGTTCTAAAGAATAGGCGTGATGATGCCAGCGATATTGTCTCGAACTTCGCATTTAATGCTTGGGTTCGCGACAGTTTACTTGCAAATAAGCCATACGATCAATTTGTTCGCGAATTACTTGGTGCAACGGGCAAGGTGATTGGGAATCCTCCTGTCGCATGGTACAAGCGCGTTAAAGAACCAAAAGAACAAATTGAAGATGTTGCACAGTTGTTTTTAGGGGTAAGAATGCAGTGTGCTCAATGCCATCACCATCCTTTTGAACGATGGAGTCAGGATGATTATTATTCCCTCGCGGCGTTCTTTGCCCAAGTGGGTAGAAAACCATCCGGCACCCGAGGTGAGGACTTGATTTTTCATAAGAGGGGAGTGGCGGTTGCTACGAATATTAAATCAGGGGTAGCACTAAAACCTATGGCATTAGGTGATCAAGTTGCAGCAATTGAGGCGGATCAAGACCCTAGGTTGCGACTGGCAGATTGGATGAGGTCTCCGCAAAATCCGTTTTTTGCCAAGGCGCTAGTCAATCGTTACTGGAAGCATTTTTTTCAGCGTGGGTTGATCGAACCAGAAGATGATATTCGTGATTCAAATCCGCCATCCAACCCGGAACTGCTAGCAGCTTTGGAAAAGCACTTTATTCAAAGTGGTTTTGATTTAAAGGAATTGGTTCGGGTTATAACCCGGTCTAATGCTTACCAACTTGTATCAACCCCTAACAAATATAATTCAGGAGACAGGCAGAATTATTCCCGATATTACCCTCGCAGGCTTTCTGCTGAAGTTCTTTTGGATTCGATAGATCAAATTGCAGGCACTCATACCGATTTTGCCAATTTACCTGCCGGCACCCGAGCTGTTGCTCTTCCGGATAATAGCTACAACAGAGCTTCGCCTTTTCTGCGGGTTTTTGGGCGCCCTGAAGGCGAAAGCGTTTGTGAGTGCGAACGAGTACAGTCTTCTAGCCTAGCACAAAGCCTGCATCTTATAAATGCTGCTGATATCCGGTCTAAACTTTCTCATCCCGAAGGTCGCGCAGAAAAACTTGCAAAGGAAAACCTTCCGATACAAGATAAAATCAATGCTGTTTATCTTGCAGCGTTTTCTCGTCTGCCTAGTTCTGTTGAATTAAAAGTTGCACTTGATTATCTAAATGCACCTGTAGTTAATTCTGCTGGCCAGAGCGTAGATGCCAAGAAGGCCGCACGCGAAAATCTTCAGGATTTGGTATGGGCCTTGATCAATACCAAGGAATTTCTCTTTAATCATTAAAAGGAATGACCATGTTGGCTATTTTAATGCGCTTGTTCACTCTTTTACTTTCTTTAGCTCTTGTTTTTGGGGCGGTGCACCTTGCGATTGCACAATCTGTCGGCTTGCCCTGCCCAAGGCTTTTAACAACCATTCCTATGGGCGGTAAGGCTGGTACTCAGTTTGAAGTTGTTGTAACTGGAGAGCATCTTGATGATGCCGAGGACCTTATATTTTCTGATAGCCGTATTACTGCCAGTCGCAAGGTCGATGCTTCAGGTGTTTTAACCCCTGATCGTTATATGGTTACTATTGCGCCAGATTGCCCTGTCGGGCTTTATGAATCGCGCATAATGACCAGGCTTGGCGTATCGTCTTCTCGAATTTTCACAGTTGGTAAATTTCCTGAGTTCGTTCAATCTAAATCAAATAAAACTCTTGAATCAGCAATTGAGTTGCCGGTTGGTTCGGTATTTAACGGCACGATCAGTGAAAGGTCGGTAGATTATTTCAAGTTCATTGGTAAGAAAGGGCAAAGACTGGTTGTAGACTGTGCTTCAACTGGGATTGATTCGAAGCTTAATGCAACGGTGATTATAGCAGATGCTGCTGGTAGGGATCTGCTGGTCGAACGCTTAGGAGGGGTGTTGGACTATTCTGTGCCCAAAGATGGCACGTATGTAATCAAAATTCATGAGTTAACATTCAAGGGTGGGCCGGCCTTTTACTATCGTTTGGGATTATGGGAGCAAGCGGCTGGAACACCGATTATTCGCCAACCATCCACAAAAACAGTCAATTCATATTCGTGGCCTCCAATCGGGCTTTCTGAACATCCTGCTTCCAAAGAAATAGAACCGAATAACGATGGAAAGCGCGCACAGAAAATAACTTTGCCTTGTGACATTGGTGGCAGTTTTTATCCTGCTTCAGATGTCGATTTTTTTGAATTTGATGCTAAAAAAGGCGAACAATGGTGGATCGAGGTTGTTTCGGAGCGTCTTGGTTTGCAAACTGACCCTGCAATTTTAATTCAACATGTGGCTCGTGATCTAAAAGGTGGCGCGGATAAAATTACGGATGTTTTAGAATTAACTGATATTATTAGCCCCGTAAAAGTTTCAAGCAATGGCTATGCCTATGATGGTCCCCCATACAATCCTGGGTCTTCAGATATTCTCGGAAAATTGGTGGTCAAAGAGGATGGAACCCATCGTCTTCAAATCACTGATTTGTTTGGTGGTACGCGTAACGATCCTAACAATATTTATCGTTTGATAATTCGTCGAGCTGCTCCCGATTTTGCACTGGTTTCTTGGGCTATGCATATGGAGCTTCGAAATGGTGATAGAAATGCTTTGTCCAAACCAATATCTCTTAGGGGCGGTGCGACTATGGCGCTGGAGGTTGTTGCTTTTCGCCGTGATGGTTTCGATGGCGAAATTGAAATTACCATGGAAGGCCTTCCTAAGGGGGTCAAAGCGCATGGCCTGAAAATCCCGGTAGGTCAATCGCGTGGAATGATGTTGATAACAGCAGATCAAGATGCCCCTCGTGGATATACAAATGCAAAATTCTTTGGCAAATCGAAGATTGATGGAAATGCGGTTGTGCGACCTTGCAAACTTGCATCAGTAGCATGGCCTATTCCAGATTCATGGGGAGAAATTCCAAGCCCTAGGCTGCTTGCAGATGTACCAGTAGCTGTTAGTGGCATCGATTTTTCACCGATAACCATTACAGCCAAGGCTACCAATTATGAGGTAATCGCAGGTGAGAAATTGGTGATTCCTTTGGTTCACAAGCGCCGCAGTGAGTTTTCAGGTGATAAAATTCAAATGAAAGTAATTGGTGCTGGTTTTGAAAATGCCCCTCGCTTTGATCTTCCCATAAAGGCTGATTCATCCCAAGTCACACTTGATCTTGCTGTTTTGAAAACTCCGCCAGGCGAATACACCATTTCGTTTCTTGGTGGTGCAGTTGTAAAGTATAGTCATAAGCCTGATGCAGTTGCATTAGTCGAAGCCAAGACGAAGAAAATGATGCTTGAAGTTAAAGACTTAGAGGCAGAAGCAAAAAAAATTGCAACCGAAGCACAAGTTGCCCCTGCTGCCAAGAAAGACCAAATGGTCAAGGCTGTAGCAACGGTAACTGCCAAAATGAAAGCTGCAACGGATGCATTAAATGTAACCAAGGGGCAGCTTGAGAAAGCGGCAGAAACTGCCAAGCCGAAAGATATTGCTGATATTATTGTTTCTGAGCCGATTACGATTCGCATCAAACCTGGGGTAAAAAAATGAAGAACATCAATCCGATATTCCCCATGCGAAGTTGCCGGGGGCCTATACCCACAGGCCATGGAGGCAGAAGGGCATTCCTTCAAGCCGGCCTAGCTGGTTTTTCTACTTTAAGTTTACCAGGTATTTTGAAACTTCAAAATCAAAGTATGGCTCAGTCTGCAGGGGCTTTAAATCCTTCGACTGATAAAAAAGCGGTAATCATGGTTTGGCAACCCGGTGGTATGTCTCATCTTGATTCCTATGATCCCAAGCCTGATTCAGGTAGTGAGTATCGTGGGCCATTTAATTTAATAGCAACAAAAGTTCCCGGACTTCAATTCACCGAACTTATGCCAATGCAGGCTGCTATAGCGGACAAAATGGTGGTACTCCGTTCCATGCGTCAATCTGCAGGCGGCCATCCTGCTGGTTCAATGCAGTTGCTTTCAGGCGACCCAGATACACGAGATAAACCAAAACCAAAATACCCCGATTGGATGACAGTATCAAATTACTTGCTTGCGCAGAAAAGCGTCAGGCAGTCTCCGCTTCCAGCCTATGTAGGTATCAATCCGCCTCTCGAATATAATGGCCCAGCCTATCTTGGCGACACCTACTCCCCCTTTGTAGTTTCAGGAAATCCCGACTCTCCAACTTTTTCCGTTCCGAATATCGGTCTCACCAATGTTGATGATGTTCGCAGGATTGGTCGCCGTTTAACTCTTAGGCAAAATCTTGATACCCTTGAGAGATCTTTTGATCATGCCCGAGAATTAGCTGCCCTTGATGAGTTTGAATCTCAAGCAATGACTCTGCTTACGAACCCGCAGACAAAAATTGCATTCGACCTTTCTCGGGAGCA
>CAJCCR010000166.1 GCA_903960945.1 uncultured Planctomycetaceae bacterium | reverse complement strand
TGTCGGTTCGCTTGCAGGTGATGGCAAGAATGAAAGTGATTTAAGGTTGCTGGCTTTTTCGTTGATTCCGGCAGGGTTCAAGATCAGCGATGATGACTTTGAGCCTTTGTTTTTGAAAAACCTTAGTACAGATAAGGCTGTTTCCACAAGAATAAGTACCGCTGAAACTTTAGCCAAAGCGAAGTTGTCTCCTGCTCAGTTGGTATCCCTGCTTAAAGTTTTAGAAAAAGCAAGCCCTGCAGAATTGGATCGGTTGTTAGATGTTTATGCAGGGTTGACTGATGAAAATATTGGGAAAGGATTGTTGGAAGCGATTCGCAAATCGCCATCTATCGGATCGATTCGAATTGAAACGTTCAAGGAAAAGCTTAAGAAGCTTGGGCCGGATATCCAAAAAGAAGTTGATCAATTACAAGTTGATATTCGTGCACAAGTATCCAAACAGTATGAAAAGTTGGAGGCGATTCTGCCTCTGATTTC
Organism: uncultured Planctomycetaceae bacterium; assembly: GCA_903960945.1. Lineage (GTDB taxonomy): Bacteria > Planctomycetota > Planctomycetia > Gemmatales > Gemmataceae > UBA969. The sequence continues at coordinate 7,465 of CAJCCR010000166.1, read as the reverse complement.
GACAGGGGATATCCGCAAGGGGCAGATTGTTTTTCAAAATGCAAAAGCAGCTTGTATTGTGTGCCATGCCATCGGATATTTGGGCGGCAAGGTTGGCCCAGATCTTACTAAGATTGGTCAGATTCGCAGCGAACGCGATTTACTTGAGGCAATTCTTTTCCCTAGTGCAAGCTTTGTGAGAAGTTATGAACCAATAAAAATTGCAACTTCTTCAGGTAAGATTTTTCAAGGAGTGATTAAATCTGAATCGCCAGAGGATATCGTTTTAATAACTGGCCCTGATCAGCAAATGCGCATTCTCAGGGCGGATATTGAAATCATGGAACCTGGTGCTGTTTCCGTAATGCCTGCGGGACTCGATCAACAATTCACACCGCAGGAACTAGCAGATCTGGTCGCGTTTCTTAAAGCTTCAAGATGAAATGCTTTGGTTGGATTTACCGGGCGGTCCACCCGCCATCAACGGTAATAAGGCTTCCGGTTGTATAGCTTGAAGCTGCGCTGGCAAGATAAATAGCTGCTCCTTGGATCTCTTGGAGTTCGCCCCATCTTTCTAAAGCCACCGCACCAACAATAAACTTTTTCGTGTTCTCATCATCTTTGATGGGGATGTTCATATCGGTAAGGAATGGCCCTGGGCAAATTGCATTTACAGTGATATGAAACGGTGCAAGTTCCAATGCCAATGCACGTGTCATTTGAACCACTGCACCTTTACTGGTTGCATAGGGCGTGCGGTTGGCCAACCCTACAACACCAAGCGTGCTCGCAAGGTTGATAATCCTTCCGGATTTCTGTTTCTTCATTTGTGGTACCACTGCCTTGCTAGGAAGCCATGTACCATCCACATTGGTTTGCTGTACTTTTTTGAAATCTTCGTAAGAAAGTTCATCTATCGGGCCACGAATATTAATGCCTGCATTGTTGATTAAAATATCAATGGAGCCGAACTCTTTGATTGTGGTTGCTACTGCTTTTTGAATTTCTTCTTCCGATGTTACCGTTGCGCTGATGGCGATGGCTTTTGTTTTGTATTCTTTGATGATTTTTTCTGCAGCGGCCTTCCCCTCTTTTTCATTTCTGCTGATGATGACAAGGTTTGCACCTGCAGAGGCCAACCCTTCAGCCATGGCGAGGCCTAATCCTTTCGAGCCTCCGGTAACGATTGCGGTTTTGTTGGTAAGATCAAAAAGCTTGATTCCAGGAAGCATGATTTTAACTCCAAGATGGTAAGTGTTTTAAACGAGATTACCGAAGGTAGGGGTTCAGGGCAAACTATTTGTTTTTGTTGATTTCGATGCCTAGGATTGTTAGATCATCTGCTGGTCTGCCTGGTTTGCACCAATCTTTCACATCTTTCATAACTTGCTTGAAGGATTTTGGCAACTTTGCATCAATAGATTTATGTAGGCTGTTTTTTAAATTGTCTTTGCCGAAGGATTGCTTTTCTGGATTTACTGCTTCAATGATTCCATCGGAATAAAGTACAAGTCGGTCGCCATCTTGAAGCTGTAATTTTTCTTCGGAATAAACCGAGTCATCGAAAAGGCCAATCGGAATAGCGGGTTTATCAAGTACCGTTGGGTTACCACCTTTTGGCAGATAAATCATGCCTGGGTGCCCTGCTAGGCAGTAGATTAGTTCAAGCGTAGTTAGGTCTAAAACGCAATAGGCGATGGTGAAGAAGTTTTCGCCCATGTTATCCATGGTAAATTTTTGGTTGAGTGAAGCGAGGATTTTCTGGGGTTTTTCGAGTAACTTATTTCCTGCCTCGCCTTGTAACCCTGTGATATGGCGGGAAACAGTCACGGATAAAAGGGCTGCTGGCGCTCCGTGTCCGCTTACATCAAGTACGAAAAATCCAACCTTGTTTGTGCCTATCGGGAATACATGTAGCATATCCCCTGCAAGTTTTTCGTGGGGTTCAAATATCCAAGCGAAATTGACTCCAGGAAAGGATGGCAAATCATCGGGCAATTGCGCTTGCTGAATTGCAGCAGCAGCTTCAAGATCCCTATTCAATCTGCGATTTGCTGTTTCAAGCTTTTCATTCTTGTCTCCAAGATTTTGCTTTAGTTCTTCGATTTCTCGAAATGATTTATTTAGCAAGAGATGGGTTTGAATACGGGCAAATGCAATGGGGAAATCAATCGGCTTGGTAATGTAATCGTTCGCTCCAAGTTCCAAGGCCGCAATAATATCTTTTGCCTCGCCCCTGGCAGTCATCATGATGATGGGGAGTTCAAGCGGGGTGAACATTGTTCTGGCTTTTTTTAATACTTCGGCGCCACTGAATTTTGGCATCTTTGCATCAAGTAAAACGAGACTGAAATTATTGCTTCCAATAAGTTCTAGCGCTTTCACCCCGTTTTCAGCTGAAACGACCTGAATCCCCTTCTCCATCAGTAATTTTACCAGTGTTTCGCGATTCCATGCATTATCATCCACCACAAGAATCATTGCACTTGGTGCAGGTTCTTGCTTGTTTATTGCAAAACTAGGCATTGAAATCGAAGCACTGCTCATATCTTTGAAATTCTTTTACTTTGGAAAACAATTACTGCATTACCGTAACATAATCTGCCATTAAGTTCCATAGGTTGGGAAAATTGGCTTTTGATTCATCACTATTATTGTTTGGCATTATTTTGGTTATTTGAGTAGTATTTAATAGGATCTTGCCTTTATTTTTCATTTAAAGTGTCTGTTTGCAATACTCAAGGAGTGGCTATGTTTTCTGAAATTAGATTGGGATTGATATTAACGGGAGCTTTTGTGGCTTGTCAGTCAACATTGTTTGCCTGGGAGAAAGAGGTTTTTACCCAAACTCCTGAAATTATGGCTACTACAGAAAAAAAAGATGTCCCTGTTACTTCTGCTAAAACTAAAAATCCTAATGATTTTGCAGAAGGCGCTAATCCTTTTTGGATCTGGGGCGCAAATGGCAACACCAAGTATACCTTGACCAAAGACTTTGCATGGGTTGGTGGCAAAGCAAAGGTAAAGTTTGCTTGCGACAATATTGTGAAATTGAAAATTAACGGGATTGATGTTGGTGGAAGTTCTGAATGGCAAACTCCCGTTGAAAAAGATGTTACCAAACTTCTGAAGGATGGTAATAATTCCATCGAGGCTATGGTTGAAAATGAAGGCGCTGCCGCTGGGTTTGTATTTAAAATGGTTCTGACTTCTGCTGATGGAAAGTCCTCCTATGTGATTTCTGATGATTCTTGGAAAGCTGTTGAAGCGGGTAAGGCTGGAAAAGCCTCTACTATTAAAAAAGTGGCAAAATTGGGCGATTCCCCTTGGGGCAATGTTTTAACTGGTGAGGGGGGTGGAGCGGTTGCTTCCAATTCTTCTTTCAAAGTCCCTGAAGGCTTTCAGGTTGAAAAACTTTTCACGGTTCCAAAAGATAAACTCGGATCTTGGGTTTGCCTTACCGTTGACCCTAAAGGCAGAATCATTGCTTCTGATCAAGGCGATAAAGGCCTTTATCGGATTACTGTTCCTGCACCAGGTGTTGCAGGGGATGTCAAAGTTGAAAAGCTTGATGTTAAAATGAGTTCTGCGCAAGGTTTACTTTTTGCCTTTGGCAGTTTGTATGTTTCTGTAAACGGTGGACAGGGCAGTGGGCTTTATCGCCTACGCGATACCAATAATGATGATCAATTTGATGAAGTTGTTAAGCTTAAGGCCTTGCGTGGTGGTGGCGAACATGGCCCCCATGCACTTAGGTTGTCTCCCGATGGTAAATCCATTTTAGTAGTTTGTGGAAACCACACTCTTCCCCCAGAAAACTTTAATGCAAGCAGATTGCCAAGCAATTGGGGCGAAGACCATTTGCTTCCAAGGCAGTGGGATGCCAATGGCCATGCCCGTGGTATTCTGGCACCCGGTGGTTATATTGCTAAAACTGATCCCGATGGTAAAGAATGGGAAATCGTCAGTAGTGGCTATCGTAACCAATATGATATCGCGCTAAATGCAGATGGCGAAATGTTTGTTTACGATGCAGATATGGAATGGGACATGGGGATGCCTTGGTATCGCCCGACCCGTGTGAACCACGCTTCCAGTGGTAGTGAACTTGGTTGGAGAAGTGGTACCGGTAAATGGCCTGCCCATTATGTAGATAGTCTTCCAGCAATGGTTGATATTGGTCCTGGTTCACCCGTGGGCGTTGATTTTGGTTATGGAACAAAGTTCCCTGCGAAATACCAAAAAGCGCTTTATATCTGTGACTGGACATTTGGGACCATGTATGCAATTCATATTTCCCCGATGGGAAGTTCTTACAAAGCAACCAAGGAAGAATTTGTTTCCCGCACCCCACTGCCTTTGACCGATGTTGTGGCAGGAAAGGATGGTGCACTTTATTTTTCGGTTGGTGGCCGTGGCGCTCAATCTGAGTTGTTCAGGGTTACTTATATAGGGAAAGAATCTACCGCACCTGTTGAACTTCAGGATAAAGAAGGTGCTAAAGACCGTGAGATCCGAAAAAAACTTGAAGCTTTTCATAACCCTGCAAAAGTTTCTGCGGACCAGTTGCAATTTATCCTTTCATACCTTGGTAATGAAGATCGCTTCATTCGCTATGCAGCTAGGGTTGCTCTAGAAAACCAAGACCCTAAAACTTGGCAAGATAAAGTATTGGCTGAAAAGAGCCCAGAACCACTTATCCAAGGAATAGTGGCTCTCGCTAGACAGGGTGATAAAAGTTTGCAAAATCAGGCTCTTAAAGCACTTGATTCCCTTGAATTCTCATCCCTTTCAGAAAATCAGAAGCTTGAAATTGTCAGGGCTTATCAGCTTCTGTTTATTCGCATGGGCGAACCTGCAAAAGAAGATGCATCCAAATTAGCCGCTAAACTTGATTCTTTCTTCCCTTCAAATGATGAGCGATTGAATCGAGATCTTGGTGATCTTCTCGTTTATTTAAAGTCCTCTACTATTGCTGGCAAAATTACGCAATTGCTTATGCAACCTTCCAAACCAGTCGATGGTAAAGAAATGGAAGAGCTGCTCTTGCGAAATCGAGGTTATGGTGGTGGCATTGCCAAGATGTATTCTAACTTCCCTGACCTTCAGAAAAATTACTATCTTTATTCCCTTCGTAATCTAAAGGAAAACTGGAATATCGATCAGCGTAAGATGTATTTTACAGCACTGAACGATGCACGAACCAGAAGTGGTGGTTCTAGTTATCAGGGCTTTTTGAATAACATCGAAAAAGAAGCTTTCGATAATGCCACCGATATTGATCGATTGGCAATCGAAGCTCTTGGCTTGAAAAAGCCTTATAAAGCTCCAGCCTTGCCCAAAGCCACTGGCCCTGGTAGGGAATACAAACTTGCAGAATTAGTTCAGCTTGCAGATGGCAAAATGGTTAAGCGAGACTTTAAGAATGGTCAGAAAATGTATGCTGCCTCACGTTGTGTGGTTTGTCACCGTTACAATGGAGATGGCGGAGCTACCGGGCCAGATCTTAGTCAGGTTGCAGGTCGATTCAGTTTGAAAGATCTTTGCGAATCGATTGTTGAACCTAACAAGGTTATTTCTGATCAGTACAAGGCTTCGATTATTGAAACCAAGAGCGGGAAATTCATCACAGGAAAAGTGGTCAGTGAAAATGCGGAGTCGCTTGTCGTGGTTACCGATCCTGAAGATTCTAGCAAGGTTCAAGACTTGAAGAAAAAAGATGTTGAGTCGGTTAAAGTTTCCCCTGTTTCATTGATGCCACAAGATCTATTGAAAACGCTCAATGAAAATGAAGTTCTAGATTTGCTAGCCTATTTGTTATCTCGTGGCGACCCATCGCACACGATGTTTAAGAAATAGTAACTAAGTGGACATTGCAAGCCCGAGGCCTTATGGGTTTCGGGCTTCTTTTATTTCCCAAAGCTTGAAATGTTCATCTGAAAACTTTAATTCCAATTCAGTTTGTTCAAGATTAACTTTTGCATTGGTAACAATGTGGCTGATTTTCTGTGCTCTTAATTCTTTAAGTAGTTCGCTGGATTTGCTTTCTAATAAGCGCTTTTGCCAATTTTGGGCTAGTAACAGGCGCTTGTGCCATTCCAACACATCTTCATCTTTGTAGGGTATCGATTTAAAATCAATAAAAAGAGGGGCTTGCGCATATAGACGAAATCTTTGCATGTCGATTGGTACAATTCTGGTGTCGGTGGTCTTTTTGCCGATGGGTTTAAAATCGCTTGAAAGGGAGCCTCGTGTGGTTGCAGCAAGATTTGGCACATTAACGGGAATCAAATAAAGATCATCAATTGTCTTATTGGTTTTAATGTGTGCGAGGATAGCATTTTCCGTTTCATTAATTACAAATCCAATTTTGAATGCGGGAATTGCAATCCCTAGCAATGCAAGAGTTACCATCACAATTATGGAAAGTAACAGTGGTTTTAGGTTCGAAATAAAAGGGCTTAATAGAGCCATCGATTCAGCAAGGATGACCATGGTTGCAAGCGGAACAAGTACCGAACTGATTCTCCATGGGAATAATAAGGCCAGCGTGTTGTTTTGGGTTGCAACTTGTAAAATAGTAAGTAAAGCCCCTAATAAAAACGGGAAGAGAATCACCACCACTTCTTTTTGTTTTCGTAAAAGAAATATCGAAAGAAATATCCAGGCGATTTGCAGGCATGCAACCCAGTCAAACCATAGCGAAGGCAGACAATGGTGGGGAAGCCTGAATTTAACCAGAAATTCCTGGGCTTCTTTAAATCCTTCACTTGTTGATGGCTGGAAGTTGCCCGCTGCATAAAAAACTGATGGGGCCACCAGCAATAGTGCTAGGAGGCCAATCAAAACGGCTTTTTTTAACTTACCATCCAGTACAAGATATAGCTGAAACCCAAGAATGATGAAGGCGCCGCTTAATAAATAAGTGGTATGAAGTATTCCTGCGAGGCATGTGAATACCGTTGCTGAAATATGCTTTTCTATTAAAAAAAGGGACAAGCCAAGCAACAGGAACACACCGAAGTTCGAAGGCTGAAACATTGCACCCAAAATGTATTGTCCTGCAACCCCTGCTTGCAAAAACCACGGGTAATCATGTCCGAAAATACGATATGATAACCATCGTAACGCTGCAGAATTAATAAGGATAAATATTGCGCTGAATAATGCGTAATGACCGACATCAAAGCTAATTGCTTTTCGGTGAAAAATCATCCAAGCGCAAGAAAGAAAAATTCCTTGTAGGATTGCGTAATATATGTAAAAGATGTTTTCGTTAAGCCAAGTGATGCTTACGCAGACTATTCCACTGAATAGCGGGGTTGGGTCAGTAGTGTTTCCCAACCAGTCTTTTTCAAGATAGCCTAATTTTGCTTTGGTGAAGCCATGAAGGAAGTATTGGTTCTGATTAGAGTAATAGAGTGGCGCTTGCGAGTAAGCCATGCAGAATAAAATAATGCCAGCAATGCCAAAACCTAGAGTATTC
>CAJCCR010000165.1 GCA_903960945.1 uncultured Planctomycetaceae bacterium | reverse complement strand
ATGATGAATTACGAAAGCACTTATAGTACTTTTCCCGCAGGTTACCTCGACAATATGACCACTAGCCCGGTAAATGCTACAGCTACAAGAAATCCAGATTCTAATATAGGATGGGGATGGGGCGCTTTGATTCTTCCCTACATCGAACAAGAACCGCTTTATAAATCGATTAATATTAACTCCATTGCAATGAACAACACCTCCGCTGCTGCTATTGCTTTTCGCAAAACAGTCATCAAAGGTTTCCTTTGCACTTCCGATGCCACTGACTTAAACACCTTTTACAATTTTGGCACGGTTTACCCTTCCGATGACACCATTGACTTATTGACCCTTAGCTCTACGCAACCCGGCGGAAATTTACTACTAGCTAATTTCGAACTCGCTAAAAGCTCTTACGCAGGCATCAATGGACAACGAGAATTAACAGACTTTGATTCTGCTTTGGGCTTGGGAATGTTGCTTCGTGGTAGAGGAGTTTCTATTGCTGAAGTTACGGATGGCTTAAGCAACACCCTTTTTGTGGGTGAACGAAGTTCAAAATTTGCTAAACAAGGTTATGGCACACTTCTAGGAGTATGCACTTGGGTGGGCGCACTTCCAGGTGGTAATTTCGATGATGAAGCCCCGACCCCGGCTCTTTATATTCTTGGGCATACGGGCAAGCCCTCTGATCCGCACAAACCTAATTCACCCCAATCTGATGGCTTTTTTCATGCGGAAGATTTCACCAGCAAACATTCCGGAGGCGTCAATTTCCTATTCGGAGATGGTTCAGTAAAATTTATCACTGATTTAATCGATGGGCAAACCTGGGTAAAACTTGGCACCCGCCAAGGCGGAGAAACCACGAACGGTTATTAATTTTTCTGAAAACTTACAAACATTCAAAGGCCATAAAAACGATGTTCGTGGCGTTGTCTTCGCACCCGATGGCAAGACCATCGCTAGTGCCGGTCTTGATGGCACAGTCAAAATTTGGGAAGTAAAATAGAATCAACAGGTTTTCTATTAGTCATTTTTAAAGCTAACTCAGGCAGGCAATAAGGATAATCAAGAAATTGGATTAACCTAAATGCCCAAATCTAAAACTGCCCTTTACAAAATTAACTCGCAAGTTTATTTGCTTTCTTTCTGGAAAATGCATTGGCATTTACAGGGCCGAATTGTGAAGATATAATGAAGTATAGAAGAATAATCCGTTAAGGGGAGATACGCTATGCCAGCTATTTTTTCTATTGTTAAATCATTATGTGTCTTTTTGACCGCAGCCGCTGCTGTATTCTCTGCTTCCCGAATGGATTACCCTCATAAAATCTCATCTTCCAACGCTGCTTACGATTTAACCAAAAGCCCACCACAAACACTCAAAATTTCCCAATTGCGATTTTCCCCAGACTCCCAAAGCCTTGCAGTACTCGCAGGGGATAGACATTTAAGCAATTGGCCAGCTGCAGGTGGCAACCCCACAGCTTCCACTTTTATTGCATCCATACCACTCACATGCTTGGAATGGACCTCAACAGGCGAAAGCCTTTATGTGGGAACAAGCAAATCCCAAGTTCTCTTTTGCGACCCCAAAACACTCGATATCAATTTTAGAATTCATTCAGAAAATGAAATCATCCACCAGATTAATAATGTCGGGCAACCAGAATCGCTTTTAAGTGTTGGAAACCGTGTTAACTCCCTTGGCAAACTTATACAAGGTACACCCACACTTTGGCACAATGACACTCATAGCTCCCTCAAAAACATTCCAGATTTGCAATATAATTGTATGAGTAGACAGCAAGAAACCGGACTATTCGCCTTTGGCTCATCCACCGGCGAAATTGTTCTAGTAGATCTGTTTTCCAATACAGAACCCATTATTTTGGCAAAAGTCGAATCTTCGATTGATTGCCTAAAATGGTCGGGTAAAAATCTCATTGCCACTTCCGAAGGAACCCTTCACCTAATTGATTCTTCGAAAAATCAGGCCCTCAAATCACTTCAAATTTCAGCCAAGCCAATCAGACATATTGAAATCTCGAGTGATGAAAAAACTTTGTTTATGGCTGCAGGAAGTGAAACTGTACAAGTTCGCGATGCGGTTTCAGGCAACATCATTTGCAAACTTGCTTCTCTTAACGAAATGGTAAGCACAATCGCCTTAAGCCCAGACGGAAAAACCCTGGCAGTTGGTACTTGCCAGGGCAATGTTACGCTTTGGAATACCAGTGATTATCAAATCAGAACGATCATCCCTGCTGGTATCAACTAAACAAATAATTCTTTAAAACAACTCTTCAATTTTAGAACCTTCGGGCAATACAACATGCGGCCTGCCGGTATGATCCAGATATGCTGCTTTAGTATCGATTCCAAGATGACTATAAATGGTTGCAAGTACATCGTGTGGTAACTTGCGATTATCCTTGGGAACAGCACCCTTGGCATCAGAAGAGCCTATGACTCTGCCACCCTTTACGCCACCGCCTGCAAAAGCAGCTGACATAACATAGGGCCAGTGATCGCGCCCAGCATCTTTATTAATTACAGGGGTTCGGCCAAATTCGCCCCATGCCACTACGAGTGTATTTTCGAGTAATCCACGGGATTCCATGTCTTCAATGAAGGCGGAATATGCCATATCCCAGCGGGGTAGAAACCCTCGTTTTTGTGAATCAAACCCTTGCTTGTGGAAATCCCACCAACGCAAATCAACAGTAACCATCCTAACGCCTGCCTCCACCAATCTTCGAGAAAGCAGCATGCGTTGGGCCCAATTAGGTGCGCCACATCGTTGCGGATCGCCCGGATCAAATGCGGGCATAAAGCCATAACGATCTCTTAAGTATTGCGGTTCGCTATCGAGATCAAAAGCAGCGCGGGCCTTTCCACTCGAAAGAATACCGAGGGCTTGATTCTGGTAATCTCCCAGATTCTTCATCGATTCAGCTAAGTCGGGATTATTTAAAGTGTCTAAAAGGGCTTTTCTTTCACCCAATCTGCCCGCATCTACACCCTCTGCAAAAGTAAAGTTTGGAATTTTAAATGGCCCCGTTGCAGCAGGATCAGCCAAGGTTTCAAAGGCTGCATACGATTTTCCCAACCAAGCAGAACCCGTTCCAGGAACATTTTTGGGAATCATCACATACGCAGGCATTGAAGTGTTTAAGTGTTGCAATTGCTTAGCAGCATGGGAACCGCAGCTAGGCATTACATTGGTATCAGGGCTCGGGCCGCTAGGGTAACCCGTAAAACAAATCTGATCGCCATCAGAATGGCCAACATTCCCATCGATCGAACGATGCGCTAAACTTCGAATAATCGACCATTTATGCATGATCTTAGCTGTTTTAGGCAGCAATTCAGAAACTTGAATACCCGGAACACTGGTGGCAATAGGTTTAAACTCACCCCGAATTTCTACAGGGGCATCGGGCTTAGGGTCCCACATATCATGCTGACTGGGGCCGCCACGCATCCACAGAATGATTACAGATTTTTCGCGGTTAACAGGCTTTCCTAAAGCAGAAGCCACAGCTTCCTGCCTTAGCAATTGAGGAAGAGCCAATCCACACATTCCAAGCGAACCAGCTTTGATAAAACCTCTGCGCGATTGGCTCAGAAGGTTAAACTCATCACATGCTCTTTTGTTGGTTCCAGCCATGCGAAACTCCAGCAATTTTGATCAGGAATGATCTTTGGGTAGGCGACTAATCTTACTTTATCCTCAACTTTACAACTTTACCATGTTTATCGACACAATTACCAAAGAATATGCATCCAATTCCCACTTTAAAAACTATATGATAGTTTTAGGTGGGTGTTTCGAATCAAAAACAGAGTTAATT
>CAJCCR010000164.1 GCA_903960945.1 uncultured Planctomycetaceae bacterium | reverse complement strand
TGGCATGCTTGGCGTTTCCGCTTATGCGATGGTGCTTGGGCCGATAACCCGAGATTAAAAGTTGGTTGCTACAATGTGTCTGTGGTGGATGATGAGATTTTTCTAGAGACCCCCGCAAACAATCAGCCTAAAAAGTAAGCAATAAGTTGGAAGTAGCTTTAGATAATGGCCTATAGTAATGAAAAGGAGAATATCATGACTGTAAAAATCGCTTGGCAGTACCATCGCAAAGGGTGAACAACCTGCAAAAAAGCTCAGGAGTTTCTTGAGCCAATCAGCCATACCATTACTGAAACTATTGATGCTTCTAAAACCAAAATAGGTTTGAAAGAAGCATTAGTCCTTGCGCAAAAAGCAAGCACAATCATAGCTGCTAAGGGCAGTAAAATTACCGCTCTGGATTTGAAAAAAGATAAGCCAAGCAATGAAGATATTGCAGCGCTAATGATGGGCCCAACAGGCAACCTTCGAGCGCCCACCCTTTTGGTAGGTAGCACCCTTTACATTGGGTTTAATGAAGAAGCGTATAAGAAGATGGGTTCTTAGGTTCCAATTTTCGTCATGTCGAAAAGGTTGGTAGCCTGCGGCCCTAGGAATCCTTCGTAGCGCAATAGTTTTCCCGTTCCTAAATCCTTAAATGTATCCCGTTGTGCCAACTCGAAGTAAGCGTATGTCCAAGGCATAGTGGTTAACTTGCCGTTTTCTAATACCGGCACATCAATTACGACCGCTTCGGTGGCTGTCTGCCTAAGTTTGCTACCCCTTGCACCTTCTATTTCTTTTTTCATGGGTACGCCCGAATTCAACAAAGCCCTTGATGTTTTTTCGATGTCATCTAAGGCGGGCACCTTATGCGAGTTGATCAGCGAGGTAAAGTGATTCACATTATAGCCATGCACTAAAACCCAGGCAGCATACTGGGAATCCAGATTAAGTTCGAGTAGGTCGGATTTTTCGGGTAGATGCCATGGAAGTTCGTGGAAAAATTCAACCGCCTCGTCCAGAAGCGATTCTCTGGAGGATTCAGATTTTGTTTCAAGGTGATGAAGGTCTGCGAGGAAAGATTCAGGAAGGTTGGTGCGGTGAGTTTTAAGTGCGCCATGAATGATGTGTTTGGAAGAGGGTTTCAATTCCCAGGTGCGCAATTCGGAGATAAAAACTTTGGGGAAGGTGGGTTGCGGGTGTTGGAAATAAATAGCGTTTAGGTGTTTGTCTTCAAAGTTGTAACAATCAGCAGTACGATAGCCTAAAGCTTCAAAAATGCGCGAGATGGAAGAGATACCAGCTAGGGGGTTTTGGCTGCAGAAAGTTCGTAGGGCAATATGATCGTTAAAGAACGAAGCGCCAGCTTCTTGAATTAATGTTTCGTAGTTATTCACATAGCTGACCCGGGATCGATATTTTTCCCACAACCGGTCGAACAGATTTAAAACAAATCGTTCTGATGCATTTTTAGAAATCAAAGCATGGTGTGGGCCAAGGTTGGTGGTATGCATGTGATGCTCCTGATGTCTTGGGAATCGATCAAGTCGCTGTGGTGCTCTAATTTATTTTATACCTTTGAAGGCTCAAAAGGTGCAATGAAGTATAGAATTAGTCAGACAAATTAATGCTTGATGTAAGTCCCCTAAGGAGATCATGCCATGACTTACCAAGAGTTGATTCAAATTCCGATGATAAAAACCATGCTTCCGGGGCCTATTGCAAGCCGGATTATTGCTCAGGATGAGGAATACACCTCGCCTTCCTACACAAGATTTTATCCGCTTGTAGTAAGGCGCGGAAAGGGCGCAATCATAGAAGATGTGGATGGGAACTTGTTCCTTGATTTCACCTCTGGAATTGCAGTTTGTTCCACCGGCCATTGTCATCCACGAATTGTGGATGCTATTAAAAGGCAATCAGAACTTCTTCTGCATATGTCGGGGACAGATTTTTATTACGCCCCTCAGGCAGATCTTGCTAAAAAGCTCGCTCTTTTAGCCCCCGGTAATTCCCCGAAAAAAGTATTCTTCGCAAACTCAGGAACCGAAAGTGTCGAAGCAGCTTTTAAGCTTGCACGTTATCACACCAAACGAAAACAAATCATTTCGTTCTTTGGTGGATTCCATGGCAGAACCATGGGCTCGCTCTCGCTGACAGCTAGCAAGACCATTCAACGCAAAGGGTTTGATCCCCTGATACCCGGTGTAAGCCATGCACCTTTTGGAAATTGCTACCGGTGCCCGGTGAACAAAACTTTTGGAACTTGCGGAATTGCTTGTGTTGAGAGCATTGAAAAACAATTGTTCAGGCACACGGTATCGCCTGATGAAGTAGCTGCATTTATTGTGGAACCCATACAGGGTGAGGGTGGTTATGTGGTGCCTCCTTTGGAGTTTCATCGTGATTTGAAGGCCCTTGCAGAGAAACATGGCATACTTTACATCGCTGATGAGGTGCAATCTGGGATGGGTCGCACGGGAAAAATGTTTGCCATTGAGCATTATGGGATCGAGCCAGACATCATCTGCTTGGCAAAGGGGATAGCCTCGGGCTTGCCCTTGGGCGCGATGATTGCAAAAGCTGAAATCATGGATTGGCCCAAAGGTTCGCATGCAAGTACTTTTGGAGGCAACCCCGTGGCATGTGTTGCTGCGTTAGAAACTATTGCGTTATTGGAAGAGGGGTTAATGGATAACGCCCAACAGGTGGGAGAATTCTTGTTTGATTTATTGCTTGCCCTTAAAGATAAACATGCGTTGATAGGGGATGTACGGGGCAAAGGCTTGATGCTTGCTATTGATCTGGTCAAGAATCGTGAAAGCAAAGAACCAGCAAGCGTGGAAAGAGATGCGATTGTTCAGGCCTGCTTTAAAAATGGTTTGTTGTTATTGGGATGCGGGTTGAGCGGTATTCGCTTCTGTCCGCCTTTGATAATCAAAGATCATGAAGCAGCTACTGCGGTTAGAATTCTCGATGAAGTTTTGTCTGAGTTAAAAGGATAGAATAATGATCACAGAACTGCTGGAAAGATTTGGCATTCATCACACTCATAGTGGTGTTTATGCAGGAGATTGGATCACCAAGCCTGAAGGTTTAGAATTTGATTCCATAAATCCTTCAGATGGAAAATGTCTTGCCACTATTATGAGTGGCACGAAAAATAATTATGAACAAGTGATGGCGATGGCGGAGGAAGGATTTAAGAAATGGCGTGGAGTTCCTGCGCCAAAGAGAGGGGAGATCATTAGGCAGATTGGAATAGCACTACGAAAAAATAAGAAAGATCTAGGTTTGCTCATCACTTTAGAAACCGGAAAAATCCTTAGCGAGGGTCAGGGCGAAGTTCAGGAAATGATCGACATGTGCGACTTTGCAACCGGCCTTTCCAGGCAACTGCATGGACTTACCATTGCAAGTGAAAGAAAAGATCACAGGCTTTTTGAACAATGGCATCCACTTGGGGTTGTTGGAATTATCAGCGCATTTAATTTTCCCGCTGCTGTATGGGCTTGGAATGCAATTCTTGCAGCAATATGTGGCGATACATCTGTTTGGAAACCATCGACTCATACACCAATTACTTCCATTGCTGTTATTAACATTGTCGCAGCAGTCATGAATTCAAACGGTTATGGGGATGTTTTTTCGTTGTGCATAAGTGAAGGGCATCAAGCAGCAGAATGGATTGCGGACGATAAAAGAATCTCGCTGGTGAGCGCAACAGGAAGTTGTGAGATGGGTAAGGTTATTGGTGTGAAAGTGGGCCAGAGGTTGGGGCGAAGCTTACTGGAGTTGGGCGGGAATAATGCTGCAATTATTTCCCCTAGTGCGAATTTGGATCTCGCCCTTAAGGGCGTTGTGTTCGCTGCGGTGGGTACTGCAGGGCAGAGGTGCACCACGCTACGAAGGTTGTTTGTACATAACTCCATCGAAAACATGTTTATGGAAAAGCTATGCAATGCCTATGGCAATGTAACAATTGGGAACCCATGGGAAGAAGGGGTGTTGATGGGCCCGCTGATTTCCGACGATGCTGTTGAAAAAATGATGCATGCCATTGAAGAAGCAAAGAAGCAGGGCGGGAAAGTCTTGGCGGGCGGTAATAGGATTCTTGGAATTGGGAACTTTGTTGAACCGACGATCATACTTGCCAACCCTGAAATGCCAATCATCCAGCAGGAAACCTTTGCTCCGATTCTTTATGTGATGCCTTACCATCATCTGGGGGATGCTATCCGGTTTAACAATGCAGTTGAACAGGGGCTATCCTCTGCAATTTTCACTGATAGCGTTAGTGAGGCTGAGCAGTTCTTAAGTTATCGGGGCAGTGATTGCGGAATTGCGAATGTTAATATAGGAACCTCTGGTGCAGAAATTGGGGGCGCCTTTGGGGGAGAGAAAGAAACAGGCGGTGGCAGAGAGTCTGGCAGTGATTGCTGGAAAGCTTATATGCGCAGACAGACCTGCACCATCAATGGGGGCGACCAACTTTCCTTAGCACAGGGGGTTCACTTTGATTTATAAAAGCTTCGAGAGCCAGAGTTGCACATTTCTTGCTAGATAACGCCGGTGTTTTGCTCATTTCTTTTTAAACTCTTTGTAAATAATTCGGGATTTAGGAACTTCCATAGGGTTGCAAAACTGCTATAGTTAGGTACGAGTTCTATAGGGAGAACTTTAATGTTTTTTAAGAAAACAAGAAAAGTTTTACTAAAAGAAGTTAAAAAGCGGCCCCCTATTTTTCCAGGGCTTCCTATACTTCTATAAATTTGGAAATGTTCGTCTGTATTTTGTGAATATTATAAGGTATGGTTCCGCCCCATCAAGGTGCAGGAAGCTCCTTGTTAAATGGCAAATAAAGCCAAGAGCTAGTGAACGGAAGGGAATCTGTATGGTTGTTGGAAACAAATGGCAAATCGCTTCTGCAATGCTCGGTATTTTATTCATTAATGGTTGCGGCCAGATGATGGCACAGCGCAATGGCACTGGCAGCAATGTTGCAATGCAACGGCCAGCAATGCGCATGAGAGCAGTGAGTGCAGAACCCGGCCCTGAATTACGCATTCCTGCAGCATCCAATCAAAACAAAGGGGCACCTGCTCCAGCCGAGGTTGCTTTGGTTCCCCTTCCTCCGATTCCAAAGTATAATCAAAATACTTCAGATGTGGTGCGAACCAATAACGCTGTGGCTAATAACATTCCTGAAAACCCCACGATAAACACCACTAATCAAGTTGCAGTTGGCTCTTCTAATATTGCGAAGGCCAATAACTTGGTATCCCCTTTTGGTGTTTTGGGCGTAACTGAAAACAATAATACCACCCCAAAACCAACCGAGATGTCTACGGATCCAACTCGCAATCTTTACCATAAAACCATGGCAAGGCTTGCAACTTTGGACTCTTATGTTGTGAGGCTGGTACGTAAGGAAGTAATCAATAACAAGAAGAAACCCCAAGAAACTTTGCTGCTTAAGTATCGTAAAGCGCCTTTAAGTATTTATTTTAAATGGCTCGATAGCGAAGGCATTGGCCGAGAAGTTGTTTATGTTGAAGGCATGTACGAAAATAAAATTCATACGCTTTTGGCCGGTGGGGATGTGCCTTTCATGCCCGCAGGAAAACGGATGGCATTTGCACCCGATAGTATTTTGGTAAGGAGTGCCAGCAGGCATAATATTAAGGATGCAGGATTTGTACCTTTAGTCGAAGGTTTGGGTCGTGCAATCATTGGCCAATCCAAAGGCGATATGCGATTTGGCACGGTCAAATACACAGCAGCAAACAAAAGGCCAGAGTTTGGCTTTCCTGTTGAATCTTTAGAACACTTCATCCCAATTGGTGTTGAAAATGAACTGCCCAAGGGCGGTCGAAGGGTTGTTTGTTTTGATCCTCAATCTTCCCTGCCCATGCTGATCATTACTTTTGATGAAAACAATCAGGAAGTTGAATATTACAAGTACGATCGCTTCCAATTCCCGACCCGTTTGGATGAAAATGATTTTAACCCAGATTATTTGTGGTCGAAGCCTAAATTGGCAAGTGGCTCGAAACTTTAAGCATTCGAACCCCTTTATTGTTCAAAAGGCGCTCTCTCGGGCGCCTTTTTTATTGCCCCTTTGTTTAGCATTTTTACTGCCAATCTGACATAAAACACCACCGTTGGCAGATTTAGGATCACCCTAAACATACCCCTGTAAAGTGAGCTATCCTTTTACTGTATATAGAGTTATGATTTATCTGTGAAGTTCCTCTGGTGTGCGGTACATAATTTGCACATAATGAATGTTAGAAACTTGGGTTTCTGGCTTGCCGTCTTTATTCGGACGGGGTCTTACAATTTTCTTTTCTTATGAGGTCAGTGGCATGCTTGCCACCAACCAGAATTATTCGATCTTGATTGCAGACGATGATACTCCGGCCCGAGAGGCACTGAGAGACATCGTCGAGCAAGAAGGATATCGCACGATTCTAGCTTCTTCAGGCGTAGAAGCGGTTGATCTCATTCAAGAAGTTCAAGTTCATTTAGTCCTGCTGGATATGCATATGCCGAACCTTACTGGTTTGGAAACTCTGCATCTTGTTCGTCAGATTCATACAATGTTACCAGCGATCCTTGTTACCGGTGATCCAACAGAAACCGTGATGAGGCAGGCTCATCAAGCATCGGTCTACAGCGTCATACCCAAGCCTGTAAATCGTGGCATGGTGTTATATACAGTAATGAAGGCATTGACCCGGTTTTATGGCCGGTTAAAAAGTGGTGACTGATCCTTCTTTTTTGTTCCCTTTTTTGTTGTTGGTATTTTGAGGAGTGTTGTTGCAATGGCTTTGAAACCCCTGAATGATAAAATTGTTGTTAAACGACTTGAAGCAGAAGATAAATCTTCTGGTGGCATTCTTCTTCCTGATAGTGCCCGGGAAAAACCCAGACAAGGAAAAGTCCTTTCCGTAGGCGAAGGCACCGTTTTGGATAACGGCAAACGCGCCCCTTTCCAAATCAAGGAAGGCGATCGCGTTCTATTTACCTCTTATGCAGGCAGTGAAGTTACTGTTGATGGCAACGAATACCTCATCATGAGCGAAGATGATATTCTTGCAATCGTAGGCTAAGAAGGTAGGCCAAACTATTCGGGGCACGAACTGTTTATCACAGTCCGTGCCTTTTTTATTTCACTTTCTTTACTTTCGTTTACAATTAAATCATCAGTGATATAAAGCGGTCACGCCTTAACAAAGGGGGTTCAATCATGAAATCGAAGTATTTGTGCCTAGTTTTCATCGGTGCCATTCTTTTCTTGAGCATTGCAAATGCCCAGCCTACTCCAGCAGATTCTTGGAATTCTTCTGTGGATAAAGCGATTTCCTACCTCAGGAAGAACCAAGCCGAAGATGGTTCCTGGAGCTCTAAAGCCAGCCCAGGGATTACAGGTATCATTATTACTGGCCTTCTAAAAACGGGCAAACTTCCCTCTGATGATCCTATGATTTCCAAAGGCCTTACCTATATCGAAGGGCTTATTAATACTAAATCCGGACACATCGCGGGCCTCGACCCACGCGTTCAACTTCAAAATTATGTCACCTCGGTTAATGTGATGGCGCTTAGTGCTGCTAATAAAGATTCCTACAAAGCTGTGGTTGGTAATGCTGCCAAGTTTTTGAAACAACTTCAGTGGGATGAATCGGAAGGAAAAAATCCGAAGGATGATTATTACGGCGGTGCAGGATACGATAGTAAGTCTCGTCCAGATCTTTCAAATACAGCTTTTTACCTTGATGCACTGGTTGCTGCGGGCGTTGCCAAAGATGACCCTGCATTCAAAAAAGCCATGGTCTTTGTTAGTAGGTGCCAAAATCTTAAAAGCGAAAATAACGATCAACCTTGGGCTGGAAAGATAAACGATGGAAGCTTTATTTATTCTGCAGCAGAAGGTGGTGCAGTGCGTAATGCGGATGGCCCAGAAAAAGATGGATCCATGCCCGGTTATGCAAGCATGACTTATGCAGGTATAAAAAGCATGATTTATTGCGGAGTTTCCAAAAATGATCCGAGAGTTAAAAAAGCTTATGAATGGGTTAGCAACAACTATAGTTTGGAATCCAACCCAGGCATGCCTCCTCAACGCGCTGCGTGGGGCCTTTTTTATTATTACAACACCATGGCTAAGGCACTCGAAGCACTTGAAATTAACGAAGTAAAAGATTCCAAGGGCGTTTCTCACATGTGGAAAGATGAACTTGCTCTTATTCTTGCTAAAAAACAATCTCCAGATGGTTCTTGGTCTAATCCCCAAGATCGTTGGATGGAAGGCGATCCAAACTTGGTAACAGGTTTTGCACTCATGGCCCTTAGTCATGCCAAGCCTAAAAAATAACTTCTCTCTTGTTCTGTTGCTGGTGATTGGCTTTTTAATTAAAGCTGATCCTTTAATTGCGCACCCTTTGCTTTCTGAAAACCATGACCGTACTATCATCCTCCGCATTCTAAATAACACGGTGCAATTGGATTACTTGCTAGAGGTTGATGAATTACGCGCTGCAAGAGATATTGCATCTCTTCCCGAAGAACAGCGTTTAAAAATCCGCACCCGGGAACAGCTTCATTCTGTTTTTTCTACGTATATGGCTGAGGTGCTGGGCGTTAATTTAATTGCAAAGGTGGATGGCAAAACACTAACCTTTGTGTGCACTCAAAAAACGATCAGAGTTAAGAACCACCTGCAATGTTTTTTTCGTTTCGAAGCGCCTTTTGAAGTTTCCCCCATGCCCAGCCACTCTTTTCAATTCCGTGAGGGTAATTACGCAGAAGATGATTTTTCTAAAGTGGAAATCCTGACCGCTCCAACTGACGCCTCAACTTTAAGCAACCTCGAGCTTCCCAGCCCGGAAATTGTTGCTAAACAACCCCTAGATCGGGGGCCCGGTGAAGCTGAAAAGCTTCGCCTTGCAAGTTTTAATTTTTCTTTGGAAGCAAATGGTAACCCGTCTGATTCCATTGGCGTTTCGCCTTTACCCGCTGAACCCAATAAACATGCTGATGATTCCATGCTTAATCTATTGCTTGATAACAAGAGCAACCGCTGGCTACTTTTTCTCTTCGCTCTGTTCTTTGGGGCTGCACATGCATTAACACCCGGGCATGGGAAAACTTTAGCAGCAGCTTACCTCGTTGGTGAAAAAGGCACCCTAGCCCATGCTTTTTTGCTTGGCGCAGTCACCACGATTTCTCATACAGGCGGTGTAATCCTTCTCGCACTATTGCTCCCCAGCTTTTTCCCCAATGCTGCCCCCGCTGATGTGCAAACAGTGCTTGGTTTCTTTGGTGGCATCACCATTGCAGCACTTGGCGCTTGGTTGCTACTTCGCAGGCTTCTGGGGCAAGCTGATCATTCTCATGGCCCGGGCGCTTCCCACCAACATAACGCGGATGGCTCGATTTCCATCAATACCCCGGATGCAGGATGGAAAGGTATAGTAATTCTTGGAATTGCTGGCGGAATTGTTCCTTGCTGGGATGCAGTTGCAATGCTTCTTTTTGCATTAAGTGCAGGATTGGCAGGAATTGCGGTACCTTTGCTTTTGGCTTTTAGCTCCGGGATGGCTGGGGTTTTAGTCGCAGTGGGAATTACAGTAGTAAAAACCCGCGACATAATCAAAAAACATGGGCCATCAGGAATATGGCTTGAGAGAATTTCGAAACTTCTGCCTATTATCAGTGCAGTGTTCGTGATTGTAATTGGTGTCTGGCTTTGCTCGGAAAGCCTCAAAGGCCAGACACCTCATTAGAATGAACAACAAAACCAGTTAATTCACTTAAAGTACACTTAGCTAAAAATAGCCAAGACCTTACTTAGCGGACGCTTCTGATTTCGTCTTCTGGTCCAACTTCAACAAAGTAGCTGGCTTCGATGAATCCAGCACTGGGAAGGAAATTATTGTTCGAGCTTTTCCAAACATTAACACGCCATTTATTTGCATACACATTGATCACCGAAATTTTCAATGGGTCTACTGGTTCGCCAACTTTGGCGAAAAGGTTGGTTAGCAAACTGCTTTCAGGTTGAACTTTTATTTTTGGAATCTCTACTTGGGTCATGGTTAAACTCCTACCTGTTTATTTCTTCAAATGTCTATTCAGTTAAACTTCCCGATTAAATGCTTTACGCTTATTAACAAGGATTCAGTTATACTCCTAGACCAATTTTAAAGAATGATTAATTGGAACCCACTGTAATACATAATAGCCTTACTTTTAATTATTCGTCATGAGAACTAAAATATTTCATCAAGATTGCAATAATTAAAAGAAAATTATGCTCAACTCCCGGTTTAAAGGGTCGTTTTGCTTGCCTAGAGTTCCATTTTTCACAACTTGGCAACTATTGTGCTGCTGCGATTAATAGGAAATCAAGAAGGCGCACAAGTTTAGCTAACTATTCTTAGTAATAGTAATAGCAATAGCAGGTTTTCAACTTTTCTAGGAATGTCAAGTAAGGCAATTTAGACATTAGTTTTTGCCTTGTTAAGAATTAATTAAAGATTTGATTGATGCATCAGGAATCGCCACCCCCGGACCTATAAATACTAATAAGTTTGAAGAAATTATCTGCTTTCTTAGAAGAGTGCTCTCCCCTTGCCTTGGCTAAAATTAACAAACTTTTAGTGTCCAAGTTTTCACCCAGAAGATATTGTTCAATCGGTTCTTTGTAATTTCTTTACAGCGTTGCCAAAAGGAACCTTCAGGCCTGCGAGTTGGGAGAGAATCTTGTGCCGCTAGCCAAAATGACCATCTCGAAATGCAATAGGAAGCTCCAATAAATCGTCGAAAAATTAATACTTGAAGAATCTCTTGACTTAGGAATGATCAAGCTTGAAAATGAAAACAGAAAGAAAGTGTTTTGTTTGATTCTTCAGGGTTATTCCCCTGCTGAAATTCCTGAGGAGCTTGGGATTTCTAAAAAGGCGGTTGAAAGATTCAAATATGACATCCTCGAAATTCTTACTCTGGAAATAAATGTCACAAATAACAGATTCAGATAATCCAGTCAGGCCGCCTTTAGGGCTTCCCCAAGGCAGCGTTCGTGCATTGCTAACCCTGTTGATTCTTGGAGTTGTCATCAATGAAATGATGGCGGGGCGAGAGATAGATATTTTGTGGAACGAAACACTATTGATTGCACTTGCGCATTACTTTTCGAGGCGCAGATTTTTAAATATCCCCCCCGAAGTTGTTCCTCGATTGCAAAAAGAAGGTTTACTGCCACCAGAAACTAGACCCCTTTACCTGCCCACAGGAGTTATCCGGGCACTGATTCTTCTAACATTTGGTGTTGCTGGATTTTTTCTACAAAAACAAGGCAGGCTGTTTGATCCCAAAGTGTTGCCTATCTTTGGCGCAGTGGGCGCTTATATTTCCGGTATGGTTATTGCTTATTTTGCAAAATTGGTCATGCGCCCTGGTGTAAATTCTTTGCTGTCCCGCTGGCAAGATATGCAAGCTATGCTTGTTTTGATTACCGTTGCAAGCACTGCGGCCATCTTTTTTATCCATGGGCCAGAAGGGCTGTCTAGCTGGCTTAGGCACGCATCACTCTTTTTAAGCCTGTATTATTTTGGTGCCCGTTAATCATTAAAGAGTATCGACTTCGGTGTTTCGTAAAACCAATGCCGCCTGCTCGGGCGGTACATGGTTGATGTAGAAACCAGTGCCCCATTCAAATCCTGCAACTCGGGTTAACCTTGGAATAATTTCCATATGCCAGTGATAGTGTGGCAATTGAGATGTGTTCAAGGGCCCTGTATGGATCATGTAGTTGTAGGCAGGGTTATCCAGAGCGATTTCCAGCTTCAACAATATCGTTTTTAGAACCCCGGCCAATTCGTCCAATTCGCTTTTCGATGCGTTTTCATAATGGCTGTTATGCTGTTTGGGGATGATCCAAGTTTCAAAAGGAAATCTGCTGGCATAAGGAGTAATCACTAAAAAACTGGGTGAATCAAAGATGACTCTTTTATCCGCCCCAAGCTCTTGAGAGATGATATCGCAATAAATGCAGCGCCCCCGGTACTTGTAAAATTCGAGTGCACCATTCATTTCTTCGAGAACATTGACGGGGAGGATTGGTGTAACAATAAGCTGGCTGTGGGAATGCTCTAATGAAGCGCCTGCAGCAGCCCCTACATTTTTGAAAATCATGCCATAGACCATTCTGGAATCCATTTTCAGATCTGCAAGTCGTTCGTGGTAAGTCCAGAGGATTTCGCGGATGTAACTTTCGGGCAGTCGAGCCATGCTCGTTTCATGGAAGGGGCATTCGAGGATGACTTCATGGGCCCCGATACCATTCATGCAATCGTAAATGCCATCGCCTTTTTTTTGCAGATCGCCTTCGATTTGAAGAGCGGGAAATTTGTTGGGCACCACTCTGACTCGCCAGCCTGGTTGATCTGCTTGGGTGTCTGGTTCCCTGAAAGAATAAATTTCGTTGGGGGTTTTATCTTCGTTACCCTCGCAAAAAGGGCAGTACCCCCCAGGTGCTAACAGGGGTTCTGTAGATTGGGGCATGGGCCTGCGTGCCCTTTCGGTTGCAATAATCACCCATCGGCCAACAATCGGATCTTTACGAAGCTCTGGCATTATTTTAAATCCCCGACTTAGTGTTATTTAAGTTCAAACTTGTTTTCATAATCAGACATCCCACATGATTTGTTCAAAATCTCGGGTAGGTCTGCTAAAGGTAATCAATCCTTCTCTGGGGGCACGATCTCGACCAAGTCCATTTTCCAAAATCTCGACATAAAAAGAAACGATTTGATTTTCATTCACATCAAGTGCTTCAAAAGGAATAGATAACTCCACTACTTTCTGCAAGGCTATTTCAATGGATGCTGGTACTTCTTTTCCAGCCAACAGATGAACCGTAGAAAGTTTTTCTTGGTTAGATATATCAATGATCACTTGGTGCCCTGCAGGTTCTAGAAAACCGATTTTAATCTGATGAAACTGCTTGAGGGCTTGCTTGGCATCTGCGGTGCAATCAATGCGGATGAATAATTTTTTGAGATTAAAACCAAAGTAGATGTCACGAAGCGGGCCTCGGGTGGTCATAGCCATGGTGCCTCGTTCACCCTGACATGCATAATGCCCTGCGGTGAGCCATTCAAAAAATCGGGGTAGGCCATCGATACGAATTTCGAGGAAAGAACGGGGCAGGGTATGGATATTGCGCGCCCCTTTTTTGCGAATGGGCCTATCGAGCTCAATGGGTGGAATATCCCCCAGAAAAGCATAAACATTTTTCAGATGCCTACGAAAGAGCTCATCAAAGAGCTCGTCTTGTGCGCAGGAATGGTCGTCTCCATACCACCAGAACCAATCGCTTCCTTGGGCGATGTAAATTTCTCGCCAGGCTTTTTGTAATAATTCGGGAAGAGAGAAAGCATCCTTGGTTTTGAGATACTCGCGTGCTTTATGGAGTAGATCCCATGCGGTGTTATCTTCTTCATGCCCGACCCAGATTGCAAAATTATGATTGATCCATGACCCTGCAAAAAGATGATCCAGATTGTTCGTAGGTGGATTATGCGCAAGGTAATCGCCTAGCCGAACAGTATGCACGTTAGGCGTTGAGGTGCACTTGCGATAAAGCGCCCGTATAAAGTCGACGCCCCCACCTGGGTAATGTTCCCAGCAATTTTCCCCATCCAAAATGACAGTGACCAATCCAGGTTTATCCGAGTTGATGGACTTCCCAATTTCCGAAAGGGTGTGAAGAAAATCCTGTGCAGCAGCCTCAGGTTCGCTATGTTGATAACGAAAACCAATTAAATCGCTAAGGGCATGATCGCGGAAAACGATGTTGATCCCTTTGCCTGAATCATGAACCCTATAAGGTGAATAAAGTTTATGGGGATTGCGAACGTACCCTTGAGAATCTCTACTGACATCGCCATGGGTTGATGCAGATAGTATTTCTTCATCGGTTGCAATCCAGCGAAATCCAAAACTTTCAGCAAGCGAAATAAAAGGCTGGCAGACACTGCCTTCCGAAGGCCACATCCCGATGGGGGCAATTCCAAAAATAGACTTATACTGATCGATTGCTTTTTGGAAATGAACTTTAGCATCTTCTAAATAGCTGGCCTGATATGAGGGTAATTGAATTTGCGGGAGAGCCTCGCGTGCAAACTTCTTATCCAACAACAAGGGTACTATTGGATGAAAATAGGGAGTGGTGGTGATCTCTATCTGCCCATCATCCTGCAATTTTTTATGAAGAGGCAGGACCTTTTTTAGAATCTCTAGATGCTTGTCTAAAAGCAGATGTTTTTCTTCCTCTGTAAACTGTTTTCCCTTGGTAACAAGACCGGAAAGAAAAGGATCTTGGGCAACTGCAATGGGATGCACCCAGGCAAGATTAAACCATACCTGCAAATCTCTGAGATCTCTGGAATTAAAACGCCTTAGCGCCTCCTGCCCCGAACATCGCCCCAACCCCCTTCGCTGGTATAACTCACCATATCGTGGAAAAGCTAGAATCATATGGTGGGGATTGGCCATGAAGAAATTGTCGAGCAAAAAAACAGCCTCGGCTTCCTCGAGATTGTCTGCGTTGATTCTAGAAACATCTAGGAATCGATCGGATCTTCCTTCTTCGGTGTATTGCAGAATTTGTTCAATAAGGCTGGGAACCAAATTGATGGAACAACGCATGGCGGGGAATTCCATGAGATGCAAAAGCATTCCGTAATAATCTTTGACCCCATGCAGACGAACCCAAGGCATGGGGTTTTCGCCTGTTAAATCATCTGGATAATATGGCTGATGTTGATGCCATAAAAAAGCTAAGGAAACATCCGCCATGGTGGATCATGCCTCAGTAATGGAAACACTAAGCTTGACTAGATATTATTGTACTATAAAGTTGTTGATAATTTTTGGCACTTCGGTTCCAGGACCAATCTTGAGTCATGGCATTGCGTTGAATTTTAGCCCAATCTTGAGGATGATTTCGATAACAATCAATAGCCCTGTAAAGGCAATCATAAAGAGCAGCGGAACTGTAGGCATTGAAACTGAATCCCGTTGCGGAGTTATTGGCAAGGGAATCAGCATTGGCATCGGTGACAGTATCAGCAAGGCCGCCCGTGGCGCGTACAACGGGCAGAGTGCCATAGCGCATGCTGTAAAGCTGGTTGAGGCCCGAGGGTTCATAAAGGCTAGGCATAAGGAAGCAATCCGATCCAGCTTCAATTTTGTGTGCCATGGATTCACTGAAAGCGAAGTTGAGTGCGACTCTGCCTGGGTAGGTGGCCTGCAATTGGACTAATGCATTTTGGTAATAAGAATCGCCTTCGCCCAATACAACAAACTGAATTCCCAAATCCATCATGCGCCAAGCGCTTTCAATCACCAGATCAATGCCTTTTTGTTGAACAAGCCTTGCGACAAGTCCGACGATGGGTATATTCGGGTCAACTTGGAGTCCGAGTTCGTGCTGGAGAGCTTTTTTGCAAAGTGCTTTTCCGGGTTGGATGTTGCGGGCGTCAAATTTCCCTGCAATCAATGGGTCGTTTGCTGGGTCCCAGACTTTGTAATCGATGCCGTTAACTATGCCGGTTAATTTGCTGGAGAGAGCAGTTAGCAAACCCTGCAAGCCATACCCATAATAGGGGGTTTGGATTTCGCGGGCATAAGTTGGGCTGACGGTGCTGATGCGATCTGCGAAAACAATTCCTGCTTTAAGGAAGCTGAGAGTATCGTGGAACTCGAGTTGGTTGAGATTAAATAGGCTCCAATTAAGATGGGCCATATTCATATCTTCTTTCCAGAAGTTGCCTTGGTAGGCAATGTTGTGGATGGTCATCAAGCTGCGCACTTTTTGGTATTTATCCGCAAGAGTTCGATCTTTGCTTTTGTCGTATTTTTCTCTTAGTAGTACAGGGCCAAGGCCGGATTGCCAATCATTCCAATGAACTACATCGGGCCAGAAACCAAGTTGAGGGAAAGAAGCAAGTACAGCCTGATTGAAGAAATAGAATCGTGCGGAATTATCAGGGTAATCTTTTTTCGTGCCCTCAGAGCCTGCAAATTGGTAGAAGCCTCTGCCATAAGCTGGGTTGTCGCGTTCGAATAGATCAGGATTTTCTACCAGATAAACAGTGACGTTGGAGCCTGGTATTTTTGATTTTGCAAGCGAGCCTGGAACTAGTTTAGGGCCTAGCGGAATTTGAAATCGCACATTAGTGCTTTCAAAGTTTCCTGTTTTTCGGATGCAATGGTACATCGGTAGAAAAACAATAACCTCTTCGCCAAGGCTTTCTAGTGCTGGGGGTAGGGCTCCCGCAACATCAGCCAAGCCGCCAGTCTTGGCAAATCCGACCACTTCCGATGATACCAATGCGATCCGCATCGCTTTAACCCTTCATAAGGCCTGTATAAATGCTTCAAAACCATTTTCGTATTGTTAATAGTACTCTATAGTAAAGCTTACGGTTTTAGTTGATGCTTCAGAAGTGTTTGTTATATGAAGAAATCAGGTTTCCTCTTACGCAAACTGCTAATTCGGAAATTTCGTTACATCCGTTCGATATACCCATCGATTCCTTACTTTTGCCTGCCTTTATTCAATCTAAATTTAAGATAATTCATGCCCTTTTCCCATTCGTTGCTAAGATATTCTTAGCATAGATGTCCATCCAATTACGAGGTTGCCATGGGAAATAAAGTCCTCCTTGCCATGTCGGGGGGAGTTGACAGCTCGGTTTGCGCACAATTACTCATAGACCAAGGCTATGAGGTTATTGGGGTATTCATGCGCACAGGAGTGCACGGCAGTGAGGATGCTCGTGCGGAAAGAAAAAAAGGTTGCTGCAGCGCACTTGATGCGGGCGATGCCCGTCGGGTAGCAGATAAATTCGACATCCCTTTTTATGCCCTCGACTTTGAAGCGGAATTTGGCAAGATCATGGATTATTTTGCCCATGAATACCTTTCTGGGCGTACCCCCAACCCTTGTATTGTTTGCAATAACTGGCTCAAATTTGGACAACTCTGGTCCTATGGGGAAATGCTGGGAGTTGATCATATTGCAACCGGGCATTATGCAAAAATAGTGCATGGCACCGATGGGGCAGAGCTGCATAGGGCAGTAGATCCTGATAAAGATCAATCGTATGTGCTTCATGGTTTGAAACGAAAGATACTGGAAAAAATCATGTTTCCCCTTGGGGATATGAAAAAAGAACAAGTGCGGGAGTTGGCGTTTGCTGCCAACCTTAGCGTAGCGGATAAACCCGACAGTGTTGAAATTTGTTTCGTACCGGATGGTGATCATGCCAAAATGATCAAGCAGCGTATGCCCGATTTAAATAGGCCTGGGATGATTGTTGACGAGGCAGGGAAATCGCTGGCAACTCATGATGGCATTGAGAGGTTTACGATTGGGCAACGAAAAGGATTGGGTTTTGCGACGGGGCAGCGCAAGTATGTTCTTAAAATAGTTGCTGAGGAAAATAAAGTCGTTGTGGGCGAAATGGAAGGATTGCTGGCAAAAGGGTTGAAATCTACCGGGGTTAATTGGCAGGCAAATATACCGATGAATGTGCAGATTAATTGCCAGGCTCAAATTCGTTATCGCCATAAAGCCGCACCCGCCAAGGTGATTCGTTTGGGTGAGGAAGCAGCAAAAGTTGAATTTGAAACTAGCCAAAGTGCGGTAACTCCAGGCCAAGCAGTGGTTTTTTACGATGGAAATCGGGTTTTGGGAGGCGGTTGGATCGATGAGGCTCTCTAATTTCCGTAGTTTAGACTAATCCCCTTAGTCTCCTATTGCTAAAACTCCGCCATTTTATTCTAATTAATAAAGGTCTTCCCCAAGGATCGGGGTATAATTGTACTTAGTTGGTTTAAACTACCCCATCTGTGTTAAGTATCTGTTAAGAATCAACAATCGTGATTGTTTCATAGAACGACAGCCCTAGACTTACTTTGTTGTAAGAAATATTTCATGGTTCTTAGGCTTTAGTGCTAAAAAAATCGTGAAGCAGCTTATCTGATAATCATGGAGTTACTGTGGAAAAGATCGAGCGAAGAATGAAAATTGTCTTCGTTTGTACCGGGAATACCTGCAGAAGCCCGATGGCGGAAATTGTGTTCAAAAAGCTTCTTGCAGAAAAACTCGGGTGTCAAATTCATGAACTGCCCGACAAAGGTTTTGAAATTCTTTCGGGCGGATTGGCAGCTTATGATGGCATGGCGGCTTCCCCAAATGCAACCATTGTGGTTCAAAAATTAGGGGTTAGCTTGGAAGATCATCAGAGCAGATATGTGGATATTGATTTAATTAAGCATTCAGATGCTGTTTTAGTCATGACTAAAAACCACTTGGATATTTTTCAAGATCGTTTTCATGACCAACATCTACCCGTTCATATGTTGAGCTTTTCAGGTTCGGATATCAGTGACCCATTCGGTGGAGACGAAAAGGTTTACAGTCAATGTTTGTCCGAAATACAGGAAAACCTCAAACATTTAGTTTTTAAGATACTCTCCTAGTGCACTAAGGTGATAAAATGACCAAGCAAGATTTATTTGGAAAACAAGGATACCATACCATGGTAATCGCAATTGGCAGTGACCATCGTGGTTTTAATGTCAAACAACGCATACTTAATTTTCTTTCGGGCATGGGGCATGAAGTGCTTGATATGGGCCCAGGTAACGAAGATTGTGTTGATTACCCCGACTTTGCCTTTGATGTAGCTAACTCGGTCAGCAAAAAACAAGCTCACCGTGGTATTCTAATCTGTGGCACCGGCATAGGAATGTGCATCGCTGCTAATAAAGTTGCTGGTGTTCGCGCTGCACCCTGCCATGATAGCATCACTGCAGAAATGAGCAGGCGACATAACGACGCTAACGTGTTATGCCTTAGCGCAGATTTGTTGGGCGAGGAATTGATTGAGCGAATGGTAAGAATATGGTTGGAAACACCTTTCGAGAAAGGTCGGCATTCTCGGCGCATCGAAAAGATCGAGCAATTTGAAAACGATGCCAGAACCCTGCCCAATCCTTTAGCCCAAGTAATGACCAAGAAGAAATAGATTTAATTATCATATTTATAGAAAAGCCTTCTTTACCCTTAAGTAAAGAAGGCTTTCTTGTTTTAAAAGCTGAGTTAAGCTTGGGGGAGAATTGGTTGACGATTGAACTTTTGGTAAGGCAGGCGCACCCCTCTGACAAACTGGAAGTCTGCCCGAAGAGAATCTGGTGCATTAAACCCAGCTTGACCACCGAAGGTGACCACATCATCTTGATCCACACCGTCGCCGCTAATGCCAAACCCAGATATAAGTTGTCCACCAACATAAATCGCTGATGATCCGGGGAAGTAGATGACCCCGTTTTGGTTTTGAATCGGGGTTGTTGATGTAGCAGGCTGCCTAAAGTTACTTCCGGGATGGAACGAACTGAACCCAAACACGCTTTGGAAGGCAGAAGCAGGCAGCGGAACACCAACTGTTTGAGCGGTATTAAGATTGGTCCCACCATCATTAATTTGTGAGAACGGTCCTGAAGGGAAATCAATACCTTCAGGGAATCTTGGTAATGACAAATACCTAATTGTACGATTGGTGAACGCAGTTCCCGCGGGAACGCCCGGAACCTGATCAATGGATTGCAACTGGGTTGGATCGTTATAATAACGAAGGTTGCGGGCTTTCCCAACTGCAACATCGAGTGAGAACGTTGTGCCATCTGGCATGCGGAACAAGCCCAGAACTTCGCCTGTTACATCGGTTACAGCAATAGTCATCTTGGCGTTCTGGTTTAAAGGTAGGCGAATTGCAGATCTGGTTTGAAGCGCCTGATTTACCGATTGCATGATGATCGTATTTACTTGTGCAGCAGTGAAATTCACACCATCATGAGGAGTTACCAAATAGCCTTCAGGAGCAAATAAACCTGCAAAAGCTTGTGAGGTTGCAGTCCCAACCGGGATAAGATTTGGGGGCGCACCAGTGTACTGAACATAATTTGTCATCCCGTCCCTAGGAAGCAGGTTGGCAAGGAAGCTGTTGGTTGCTGTACCTTCGCCCAAAGCTTGGCCAAATTGCAGGAGTTGTGTCGTTCCATTTTGCCCAGGCATACCAAAGATTGGAAGAGTAATACCTACAAGATCAATCCTTGTCGTGCTTAATGCAGCATTTAATCCAAAAGAGCCACTCGTTGGCAATGCGATACCACCGACTGGTTGATTTTGTGCTGCACCTCCAGATGGGAAACCGCCCGTTGCTACAAATGCGCAATATTCAGCTTCCATGGACCGATCAAGTTTAGTTGGATCATAGGTTGATGAAAGAATTGAATTTTCTTCGGTCGCAAAACCGGTTGCACCAGGATAGAAGACCCCAATACCGCCAACGATTACATTATCTTTTACAATTGGAATACCACCAGGCAAAGTGGCAATACCGCGACTTTGGGCATTGGGTGCATAGCCCGACATATATCCGTAGGAATCTGGAGCAGTGTAGAAGGTGCTTAAAATATCTGCAGGAATATAGGTTGGATCGATATTAAAGCGGAAGGGTACAAAAACATCATCCGCAGTTCCTTTGATGCGATCAAGCCCTGGATTGTAAGTCCCATCTCGATTGGTTTGTTCGATACCAAAAAGATCAACCTGTGGTGTGAAAGCAATACCGTTAGGCCCGCCATTCGTTGATGGTTGTGGTGGAAAATGGCCACCAATGCCCACAGCGGCAACATAACCTGGGCCACGGACTATGGAACTTTCGTTTGTGTCACTTGGGTAGGAATTGACCTCGCGTTCAGTAACGGTTGTCTGGCTGATGAATCCAATAGTCCGTGAGGTTAAAGGCGCTTGGTTATTACCAAACATGCCACCTGTTCTTGCAAGTGCTACTGCACCATCGACAGCAAAAACGAAAAGGTTCGGATCAAAATCCGGACTGTTTGGATTCATCTTGGAGTTCACACCGCCTTCAACTTGAACTCCCAAAATTCTACCCTGCCTATCCACAATTGCGATGATACCATCTTCACTTTTAGTTGCTGCAGCAGCCCGTTGCAAAAGGGTTGTTACATCGCTGATGCTTAAGGTGACATTTGGGCTAGGTTGCAAGTTTAATGTAGAAGAAAGATCCGGAGGTGCTTGGGGAAGAATATAATTAAGATCATTAATAGAAAGATTAGTGATGGTAGCTTGGGCACCGCCATCAGAATTAAGGGCATAACCAAAAAAACGATTCATCCCAGGTCCGCCAGTGAATAAATCCACGCCCGAAGGGCTACCGATGATATCGAAACCTCCCTGTCCAATTATATTGTCATTTCCAGTACCACCCGCCATACGGTTGGCGCCTATGCCCCCGGTGATCGTCGAACCGCCACCGCCTCCAAACACTCGGTCATTACCCGAACCACCATCAATAACAGCGGGTTGAGTTATTTGGGAAGAAACTTGCAGTGAATCATTTCCTGCGCCACCAAATAGATAGATGGAGTTGACATCCGCAGAATTAAAACGCCCTGTTTCTTGGTTGCCATTGATTACTACTATTTGATTGGTGATTGAATCAAGATTAATTGAAATGCGATCTGGTGCACTGGTTCCAATTACAGAAAGAATGCCTGAATCTAATACAGCGGTGGCCGGCACGGATCGATCTTCCAAAGTTTCCATGCGAGGCAGCGCGAAGCCCTTATTAATGTTCTTTTTGGGATTTTTAAATAGCGACTTAAAAATATTCATCTCATAGATTCTCCAATAGGAATGCTCCAAATAACTAATAACCACCGATGATGGAGCTATTCCTTAAAGGAAGAATCGACATAATCGGTAAAGTCTTTGAGCCAATTTTGAAAATATTTGAGAAATTTATAAAGTTTTAGGAAATGAGCTCAATTCTATAGTTATTCGAGGCTTAAATTACGGGCTAAATAATGATTACAACCCTAATAACACAAATTACTGATAAAATTGGCAATCTTTATCAAGCTTAACATTTCTAATACCGATAAACACTTTCGTAGACTTTCGAGGAAATGGTATTTCTTGTGATTATTAACAGGTAAGATTCCTCGGCCAATATTTTTAGAGGGAATTCCCATGAGGCTGCGAAGCATCCTGTGGGCTCTAGCACTATGCGGAGCTAGTTGGACACCAGGTATCATTTTATCACAGGAACCTGTGAAGGATGATGCACCTTTGGTTGTTACTCAGGCAGAGAAAAGCAAAGTTACGAAAGAAGCAATTGCCTCAGAATTACCAAATTTTTTACCCATACCTGATTTTAAATCCGCAGACAAACCCTTTGAAGCACCTAGGCCCGCTGACAGCTCTAAGCCGATTGAACGCCCTTTGGTTACGCCTCCTTCCTTGGAAAAACCGCCCAGCATTGAAGAAATAGTTTCTACCCCAGTACTTCCCCCATTAGGCTTTACAGGTAAATCCTCCGTACTCTCCGATATTGTTGGCGATAACGATTATGTTCCTGTGCCTGACCGCTGGCGCATGGGCTTCCCCGCATTGGATCGATATGGTTTAGGCCACCCTCCTGTTAAGGACTACCCCTTTCAGCTTGGTCATTGGTGGGATCCCTACAACCAAAATGTTCTTAAGGGTGACTATCCAATTTATGGTCAGCATACCTTTTTCAACTTTACAGGCTCGGTGACTCAGATCACTCAGGCGATTCAAAGCCCGATTGGGACAACACCGTTTGAAAGTACCGCCAGGCCTTTTCAAGAACAGTTCTTTGGTAATCCCAATCAACTTGCAAACTTGACCTTTATGTCTTTCTCTTTTGATTTGTTTCATGGGGATGCCGCATATAAGCCTGTGGATTGGCGCCTAAAGATCACTCCAATTTTAAATGTAAACACTTTGAATGTTAATGAATTAGCGGTGGTGAATCCCAATGTTTTGAAAAGAACGCAGCGTGAGCGGGATTACCTTGCCATTGAAGAATATTTTGCAGAATCTAAGTTGGTGGATCTCAGTGCTTACTATGACTTCATGTCTGCAAGGGTTGGTTCTCAGCCATTTAATGCCGACTTTCGCGGGTTTTTATTCAATGATATCAATCGGGCAGTGCGTATATTCGGCACACGAAACGACAACCGCGATCAATTTAATATAGCTTATTTCCGCCAAGCTGAAAAAGATACCAATAGCGGTTTAAATACTTTCCGAGATCGTGGGACTAACCTCATTTTTGCTAACTACTACAGGCAAGATTTTATCTGGCCAGGGTATACTGCTCAGGTTAGCACCAATTATTATCACGATTCAGCGGATTTTCTTTTTGATCGAAACAGTTTTCTTATCCGCCCAGATCCCGTGGGTGTTTTTACACCCCATAATGTTGATGCTGTATACTTTGGTTGGGCCGGAGATGGCCATATCGAGCGTTTTAATGTATCGCATCAGATGTACTATGTGATGGGTTATGATGCTTATAATCCTCTTGCAGGGCAGGCCCAGGATATTCGCGCAGCGATGGCCGCTTGTGAACTTTCCTATGACCGAGATTATGCAAGGTTTCGTACTTCTTTCTTCTGGTCTTCCGGCGATCGGGATATAACCAACAGTCATGCTTCTGGTTTTGATACCATTTTTGAAAATAGTAATTTTGCAGGGGGGCCTTTTAGTTACTGGCAAAGGCAATCGGTGAAGCTGTTTGGGGTGAATCTAACCAATGGCGGCAGTCTTATTCCCGATCTACGCAGCAGTAGAATTCAGGGTCAGGCGAATTTTGTGAACCCTGGTTTGCTTCTTTATAATTTAGGATTTGATTTAGATATCAATCCGAAATTGAAAATGATCAACAATTGCAATTTTATGTGGTTGGAAAGT
>CAJCCR010000163.1 GCA_903960945.1 uncultured Planctomycetaceae bacterium | reverse complement strand
ATCACTGCATTTCAGGCTGGTGAACTTCGTAATAAGCGCATTGCTGATTTGGCCATGGCTAATTATCTCATTCTTGATCGCCTTGGTGAAGGTGGGATGGGGACGGTTTTTCGTGCCAGGCACAAACGCATGCGCAGGATTGTTGCGCTTAAGGTGCTTAACCCTGAAATTCAAGAAAATCCAGATCACTTGCAACGCTTTCAACGCGAGATAGAAACTCTGGCGCGCCTTAATCACCCCGGAGTTATACAAGCTTATGATGCGGATTTCGGGCCCTCCGGGTTCTTTTTAGTTCTCGAACTTGTCGAAGGGAACGATCTTGATGGGATTGTTCGCAAGAATGGCCCCCTTCCCGTAAGCGAAGCCATCGATGCTATGATTCAATCTGCTAAAGCTTTGCAGTATGTACACGATCAGGGGATGGTGCACCGCGATATCAAACCGCAAAACTTGATGAGAAACAGGCAGGGTGATATTAAAGTTGCAGACCTTGGTCTTGTTCGCCTAGCCGAAGCCGAATCTACGGATGATCACAATAAGCAGGGCCTTACCCAGCAATTCACCATCGCAGGTACATTGGAATTCATGGCTCCTGAACAAGCCGAAAACACCAGTGGTGTTGATAACCGCGCAGACATTTACAGCCTTGGTTGTTCCTTATATTACATTCTGGCTGGTAAAAATGTTTACACGGGTAAATCCGTGATGGATAAGTTGATGGCTCATATGACCCATCCAATTCCAAGCATCAGAGAATTAAGGACTGATGTTTCTGAAAAACTAGATAATGTCTTTAAGAAGATGGTTGCAAAGACGGTTGATCAGCGATATCAGACAATGAATGAAGTGGTTGCCGATCTTGAAAATATCAAGATGGTGGAGAAAGTTTCTAATGTCGCCCCAACTAATATCGTAATAACTCCGCAGACTGCCCAAACCGAAACAGATACTGGTACTGCCTTTTTTGAAACCCCGATTGCAAAGCGTCCCCCATCTGAATTAGAAGGCACTTTGATTTTCAACCCAGGCCAAAAAACTTCCATTCAGAATAATTTGAATAACGCTGCAACTGCATTTATCGAACACCCCAGCCAATCCACTGTAGAACTATCTCAAATCGATAGCGCCAAGGTTCTGCTTGTTGAACCTTCTAAACTTCAAGGCATGATGATTGGCAATCAGCTTAAATCGCTTGGTATTGCTGATGTAAAATTTGCGGTTTCGGGAGCGGATGCATTCGAACAGTTTAGCAAAGGTGGCTATAAGGCCATTGTTTGCTCGCAAAATCTGCCCGATTGCAGTGGTATTGAACTTGCTCAAAAAATAAAAGCAGCACCTTCAGGCAAAGGCATTTCTTTTATCTTGATTACCTCGAACATTGATAATGAAATGGAATCCCTGGCTGCAAAAGTCGATTTCAAAATACTTAGAAAACCCTTCACTCCAGAACAACTTAAATCAACTTTACCTGTAAATGCGCCCAGTGTTTCCCAGCCTACTGTTTTTCAACCCACCACCAAAACAGTTCTTTTGGTTGATGATAGTTCCTTTGCTAGGAAAAGAATGCTGGGGATTTTAAAAACCTTGGGGTTCGATGATGTGGTAGAAGCGGTGGATGGTGCGAAAGGTTTGGCCATGGCTCAGAGCCGGCCTTTTCTTTTTATCGTCTCTGATTTTCATATGCCTATTTTAGATGGCAAGGGCTTTGTCGAAAGCCTTAGTCAAGATCCTAAACTGAAAAATATCCCCGTTTTGCTGATCACTAGTGAACCCGATTCTTTCCTGCTCGATCCTATTCGAAACTTGAAGTCTTGCAGAATTCTTTCGAAATCCGCAGAGGCCTCTGCTCTTAAGATGGAAATATCTAAGTTTATTGCACTTTAAGTTTTAAAGAGTGCACTTAGTTAGTACAGTTTTAACGGTTATGCGAATAAAAGCCCTTCCCTAGGCTATTTTGTACTAAAAATCACGCTTTCCCTTAAAGTTTACGCACACTTCCTATGCTATCCTAGCTGTTAACATTAACTTTTATTTCTTACTGATTAAGTTACTTATGAGCGAAATGGACGAGGCATTAGTAGAATTTCTCATCGAGTGTCAGGAAAACCTGTCTCGTATGGATCTTGAACTTCTCGAACTAGAGAAGTCTACCGATCCTGAATTGGTAAAAAGTATCTTTCGAGTGATGCACACCATCAAGGGTAGTGCAGGTTTTCTTGGATTATCAAAACTCGAAAAGCTGACCCATGCAGCAGAAAATCTGCTAAGTAAAATACGCGATGGCTCGCTTCAACCCACTACAGCAATTACCTCTGCGTTGTTAGTTGCAATCGATGGAACTAGAGCCATTCTTTCCAGCCTTGAATCGAATCAGAACGAAGGTAATTCGGATTCAGAATCCATTATTAAAGCGCTTAACGATTGCACCAAGCCGCCAGCAGTGTCTGTTGGCAATATCCCTGTTGCCAAAACACCTGCCCCAGAAATCAAACCAAATCCTGCGCCGGTTATCGCACCAACGATGGTGTTTCCTAAGGATGCTGGAACTTCGTTTTCAGATGCATTAAAGCCAGTAACTTTAGTAATGGAAAAGGCCCCAGATACGGTTTCTGCACTGAAAGAAAAAATTGAAGAACCACAGCGAGAGACGGCTTCTGCGCTTTCAGATTCTTCGGTTCGTATTCCGGTAGATATTCTTGATAAACTAATGTCCCTTGCAAGTGAGTTGGTTTTATCGCGCAATCAATTGCTGCAATGCTCCACAAGGTTGAACGATTCCTTGTTGCAGGTGGCATCAAGGCAATTCAATCTGGTGACTTCCGAATTGCAGGAAGCATTGATGAAAACCAGGATGCAACCCATATCGAATGTATGGAACAAATTCCCGCGCATGGTTCGTGAAGTTGCATTCAAACTGGGTAAACAGATCAATCTGCAGATGCAGGGCGCTGAAACTGAACTTGATAAAACCTTAATAGAAGCTATTAAAGATCCTTTGACTCATCTCGTGCGCAATTCAATCGATCATGGAATTGAATCTCCCGAAGGCAGGGCCCGAGCCAATAAAAAACCTGAAGGTACTCTTTTGCTTCGGGCATATCACGAAAGCGGCCGTGTTAATGTTGTGATTTCTGATGATGGTAAAGGGATCGACCTTAACCGAGTCAAAGCAAAGGCGCTTGAAAAGCAGTTGCTTTCTTCAGATCAGCTTTCGCAAATGGGTGATAACTCGGTATTACAATTGATATTCCTTCCTGGGTTTTCGACTGCTGAAAAAATCACCAGCGTTTCAGGCAGAGGCGTTGGCATGGATGTTGTTAAAAACAACATCGAAAAAATTGGTGGCATGATTGATATTCAAAGCGAAGTGAATAAAGGCACAACGATCCACCTGCGTATTCCACTTACTCTTGCAATTATCAAAGCCCTTAGCATTACCGCTGCAGGCCAAAGTTTTACCATCCCACAAACCCATATCACCGAATTACTCAGGATTAAGGATGATAGTAAAATTGGTGGCATTGAGTTTGTGCATGAGACGCCCGTATTCAGATTTCGTGGCAAACTCATTCCCTTGATCAACCTTGCTGAACTTTTACAAATCAAAGGTAAGTCCGAAATTCAATCGCAACCGAATCATCTGGTGATTTTGCAGGCTGAAGATCGGCAGTTTGGTCTCTTGGTGGATTCCGTCAAGGACACCAATGAAATCGTTGTTAAGCCTCTTCCTTCGAGGTTAAAAAGCGTGGGTTGTTTTGCTGGGGTGACCATCATGGGCGATGGGTTGGTACAACTAATCCTTGATGTTTCCGGAGTGGCCAGGCTGGGAAGAGTTCTGCCAAAAATCCGCGATCTTGGTATTAAAGATCTTTCAGCAGAGGATGAAATTCAGGCTGATAAACAAACTGCAGGAGAGGGGCTTCTTTTGGTCAGTGCAGGGGGCGAAAGCCAGATTGCAATTTCCTTGGAGCAAGTGGTTAGGCTGGAAGAATTCAGACCTCATCAATTGGAAAAAACAGGTGAAATGCATTTGGTTCAATATCGCGAAGGCATCATGCCAATTTACAATCTTGGAAATATTTTGGGAATCAAGGCTGGCGTAGAGATTCAGGATAAAACCCGAAAAATACAGGTTGTCGTTCATAAGTATGCTGGCAAGTACGTGGGCCTGGAAGTTGAGAAAATTCTCGATACTGTTTATGAATCGATAAAAATCAATGGCGATAGCACCGGGCAGGGAATAAAGAAAACAGGGGTTGTTAGCGGGAAAATCACCGAATTTGTTGACCTTGGACTCCTTTTAGCCCTAACAGTTAAAAAACTGGAGGTCGTTTCTTGAGCAAGGAACTTTCTTACGCCACCTTTACCATCGATGGTAAACTATTTGGAATTCTCATTGAGGACGTGCAGGAAATACTGCGCCCTCTTGAAGTAACGGAAGTGCCTTTAGCTTCCTTGGCGTTTAACGGGCTTATTAATCTTCGAGGCAATATTGTCCTTGCGGTTAGGATGCGCCAACAACTTGGTTTGCCTACCATGGATGCTAAGTTTTGCATGAATATAATTCTTAAGCTTCGAGATGAATTTTACAGTTTGCAAGTTGATTCGGTGGCAGATGTGGTTGTGGTGCAAAAGGATGATTTTGAAATCCCGCCTGAAACACTCCCCATGGAAATTAGGCGATTCATCACTGGCACTTACAAGGTTGATAACAAGTTATTACATGTTTTGGACATTGAGCAAATCCTTGAGGATAAATCTTTGTCTCTTAAAGAAAAACAAAGTGAGATTTTAGTATGAGCATTTTGCAAAGGCTTCTTCTTATTTCCGCAAGTTTTTTGCTGCCGATTTCTGTGTTGCTCTATTTCACAGTCGATGGCATTCAAGATCGCATTGATTTTGCAGAACTTGAAAAACACGGGAATAGCTTTCAGAGGCCGCTGGAGAAAATACTTCGCTCCCTGCTGGTTCATAAGAGTGCTGCCCATTCAGTTCTTGAGGGTGATCCCAACGCCCTAACAACTGCAACCAAAGAGGAAGCATCTTTAGATTCTTCGATTCGAAATCTTGAAGTGCTTGAAAAATCTTTTGGCACCATCTTGCAATTCAACCAAGATGGCCTTGCCAAAAGAAAAAGAGAGGAAGCTAGAATTGATAATTTCTCGAGGAAGTGGGATCAGTGCAGGAAATTCTGGCAGACCATGACCCCCGATGCTTGCAAAAGCGAGCATGATAACCTTATTAAGATTGTTCGTATGATGATTACTCATTTAGGCGATACTTCCAATCTTATTCTTGATCCGGATCTGGATTCCTATTACTTAATGGATGTAAGCGTCGTTGCGTTGCCTAGTGGCCAAGAACGAATTTCAACTTTGCTTACCACCTATAATACGCTGATTAAAAAAGGTGCAAATGATCAAGAGGAAAAGTTATCTCTTGCTATTCAAAATGCCCTCTTTCAACAAAGTGATTTAGATAGGATTTTCTCGGGCATTGATACTGCCCTTAATGAAGATAACAATTTCTATGGTAAGTCGGAGTCTTTGCAAAAGAACATCAGTGCTCCTTTGGAGAAATTTAAGAAGTCTACGGGTAACTTTACCAAACTTCTTTCATCCCTTAAGGCGGAACAACTTACTAAAGCTGACCCAAAAATTCTAGAAGCAGGCAATGAGGCTCTGGAAGATTCATTTAGCCTTTGGGATACCTGCTCTGCGGAACTTCAAGTGTTGTTGGAATCGAGAATTCACAAGTTTCAGAATGACAGGCTTTCTTCTTTAATGCTTTCAGCATTAGCATTGGCTATTTCGTTCTTCCTTGTTTGGTACATAGGACGAGGGTTAAACAATTCATTTATTCAAATATCAGGTAATTCTAAAAAATTAATCGTATCTTCTAATAATCAGAAATTGGTAAGCAAGAGTATGGTAGCTAACGCAACCGAAACTTCTGCCCAAGCTAATGCCATCGCAAGTGCTGCAGAAGAAGTTAGCGTGAATATTCAATCAGTTGCAAGCGCAGCAGAGGAAATAGGCGCAACAATCCGAGAAATAGCGAAACAATCGCAGCAAGCAGCCCAGGTTGCAAACGAAGCAGTTAGCATTGCAGAAACTGGAAATAAGGCAGTACTTAGGTTGGGCGAAAATAGTAATATCATTGGCAATGTGATCAAGGTAATCACCTCGATCGCAGAGCAGACGAATCTGCTTGCATTAAACGCGAGTATCGAAGCTGCCCGAGCAGGAGAGTTTGGCAAAGGTTTTGCAGTGGTAGCTAGCGAAGTAAAAGAACTTGCCAAGGAAACCGCCAAGGCTACTGAAGATATACGAACGAAAATTGAGGGGATTCAATCGGATACCCGGGAAGCGGTAACTTCCAACGAAAAGACCCGAAATATCATCAGTAAAATTCATGAGATTCAAAGTACGATTGCAGGAGCAGTGGAAGAGCAAGCTGCTACTACGAGAGAGATCACCAGAAATGCAGCGGATGCAGCCACGGGTAGTTCGGAAATCGCCAAGAATATCTCAGGGCTAGCGCAAGCTGCCCGAAGTACTTCCAAGGGCGCAACTGAATTAGAAACAGCAGCGTTGGGATTGGATGCTATGGCTTCTGATTTGGAAAAGATTGTAAAAACTTTCCAGATAAAGGCATAGGATTTCAACAGAAAACAAACATAGGGTTAAACCTAGAAAATAACGAAAGATAAAACGAGGGATTATCCATGAGTATTCTGCAAAGGCTTCTTCTAATTTCTGCCAGTTTTTTACTTCCAATTTCTGTGCTTTTGTATTTTGCAATCGATGGAATACAGGACCGGATTGATTTTGCAGAACTTGAAAAGCAAGGGAACATCTACCAGAGGCCCCTAGAAAAAATCTTGAAATCTCTTTTGATTCACAAAAATGCAGCATCTGCAGTCCTTGCAGGGGATAATGCTTCTAGCATCATTATTGCAAAAGAACAATCTGCTTTGGATTCTGCGCTTCGCACGTTAGAAAGTTTGGATAAAGAACTCGGGTCGATTTTGCAATTCACCCAGGATGGCCTAGCCAAGAGAAAAAGAGATGATGCAAAGGTTGATAACTTATCTAGAAAATGGGACCAATTACGAAAGTCTTGGCAGACATTGCCTGTGGATGTTTGCAAGGCTGAACATGATAATCTAATTAAAATTATTCGCACCATGATCACCCATTTGGGGGATACTTCGAACCTTATTTTAGATCCGG
This sequence comes from uncultured Planctomycetaceae bacterium, assembly GCA_903960945.1. GTDB lineage: Bacteria > Planctomycetota > Planctomycetia > Gemmatales > Gemmataceae > UBA969. The sequence continues at coordinate 505 of CAJCCR010000163.1, read as the reverse complement.
ATTTGGATTCATTTTATCTGATGGATGTTAGCTTGGTTGCTTTACCACAAGCGCAAGAAAGAATTTCTACTTTGCTATCGCTTTATGGTGCAACTGTTAAAAGCAGTTCCAAGAAAGAAGATGATAGAATAGCAATGACTGCTCAATTAACGCTTTTTTCACAGAGTGATTTAGATAGGATTTTTGCAAGTGTTGAGACCTCGATGAATGAAGACAATAATTTTTATGGGAAGTCGGAATCCCTGCACAAAAATCTACCTGCGCCCACCGAAAAGTTTAAGAAAAGCACTGAAAACTTTGTGAAACTGCTTTCGAATCTCAATCCCGAGCAACTGAATAAAGCCGACCCAAAAATTCTCGAGGCGGGTAATGATTGCCTTGAGGATTCCTTCAGCCTTTGGGATACCTGCTCTGCTGAGCTCGATGAATTGTTTAATAAAAGAATAACGAAGTTTAAGTACGATAGGTTTTATTCGATATTGCTTTCCGCGCTTGCACTTTCAGT
>CAJCCR010000162.1 GCA_903960945.1 uncultured Planctomycetaceae bacterium | reverse complement strand
TCAGGTGCTTGCATCCTCCAAAATAACACCTACCCGAAATGGGGTGACATTCAATCTAGTACCATCAAGCTTCTGGTCTGATGGAAAACCAGTAACAGCTCCTGAAATTCAAGCGAGCATGAAAAAAAACAAAAGCCTTTCCTGGTTGCACTCCGACGAGAGCATATTGTTAAATTGGAATAACAACGACACCAATAGTTTTGAGGTAAAGTTTAAGAGTGGAATTCTTGATCCTTTCGGGTTTTTCGACTTTAAAATCATCCAAGAAAAAACAACCAAAAATGGCACCGGCCCCTACCGATTTTCTAGCAAAGGAACCGAACTTGGTAGAGAGCTTCTGGTTTTCAAAGCCCAACCTTTTTATAGTTTCCGAAAAGAAAATATTGGCAAACCTATAATCCCAGAAATCCGATTTTACAAATCAAGCGACCCAGTGGATGATCTTGTCACAGGAAAAATTGATCTTGCAGTTGATCTAAACTTTCAAGACATCACAAAAATTAAAAAGCTAAATAATAACCCTCCTATTAATTTCGCCCAGACTGGAAATCAACTTCCCAACAAACGAGTTTATTTTATTGCAATAAACCCTGATAAAGGGGTATTAAAATCACCTGAGATCCGAAAAGCAATAGCCCACTCTTTGTTAAGATCAAAAATCCTCGCTGATGTTTGGATCGGTTCTGAAAAAGGAATGGCACATCAGGCATTAGAATCAATTTTCCCCAAAGATTATTCTTTTACAAACGGTTTAGAAAAAACCGAAAGCGGTTGGTCGCAAGATTTGGCAAAAATCCTCCAAACTCAAGCTAACGAAAATACGCCCAGACAAATTATGATCCCCATTTCGTTAAAATTTCCGTCCGATGATGCAAAAACTGCACAAGCAATTGATTTATTAGCATCTCAAATCAAATCATGTCTTAAAATCGATGTTATCCCAGAACCTATCGATCCAAGCTTGTACTTAAAAAAAATTATCGAAGATCGAGATTACGAACTTGCTTATGCCTGGCATGATTATTCGGACGACAATTGTTCTTTATACCCTTTGCTTTTTAATTATTTTCGCAGCCATAGCGCGGAATCCCAACATAATCAAAAATTGCAAGCTTTACTTGATACTGCAAAAACAACCATGCTTGCTTCAACCATTCCAGAAATGCTTGCTTCCAAAAAAATCATGATCTCTCTTTTTGAACAGGAACTTCCATTGATTCCACTATGGCAGTTGGACCGCTATTGGGCCTGGAAAAAGGACTTGCAATTGAATTTTACAGATAGTTTGCATCTATTTCAAAATGCATCTTCCTGGAAAAAAGAACCTAACAATTAGAATGGATTCAATTTTGTTATTTAATTTTAATTTGATTCTCTTCGGAACAGGATGGGCTGGCGATACCCAAGTTTCTTGGTTTTCCGCAATCCCTTTTGCCTGTGTATTACTGTTGATCGCAGTAGGCCCAATGTTTTTTCACCATTTTTGGGAGTCAGATAAAAACAAGAGCATCGCAATTTTTCTTTTGTCTTTACCTGTTGTTATTTATCTTTGGTATATCAGGAAATCCACAAATTCCCAAAGCCTTTATGCTTTCCAACATAGCCTTGTAGACTATTTATGTTTCATGAGTTTAATTGGCTCGCTTTATGTTGTTTCAAGCGGCATTGTTTTAAAGTTCAAATGGAAATCAACCCCTTTATTAAATGCGGCATTACTTGCTTGCGGGGCAATTCTTGCAAATTTCCTAGGTACAACTGGCGCAAGTATTCTTTTATTTAAACCTTACATTTACGCCAACCGAAACAGAAACCATAAGGTTCACCTCGTTTTATTTTTTATTTTCATCGTCGGAAACATGGGAGGACTTTTAACACCTTTGGGCGACCCGCCCTTGTTTTTAGGATTTCTTAATGGAATCGATTTCTTTTGGACGATATCTCTTTGGCCCCAATGGTTAGTTGCAAACACTTATCTTTTAATAACTTTTCTACTAATTGATTTTTATTACTGGCGTAAGGATCATGCTGCTTTTACTTCTCACCAAAATACCGATGATGAAGTTTTTCATTTTTTTGGGAAGCGCAATTTTATATTTCTGGGACTATTACTTTTTCTTGTATTACTTCAATCCCCATCTATTGGAAAACCATTGGGAGCATTTGTGGGAAAAATACTTCCTGTTAAAAATCTTACGTTACCTATTGTTCCTGCTGCGATTGCCCAGTTGTTTGTAGCGGCATTGGCGTTCGTAACAACACCAAATTTAATTAGACGAACCAATGGATTTTCTTGGCTACCTATTCGTGAAGTAGCAATTTTGTTTGTTGGCATTTTTATTACTATGATCCCAGCTTTAGAAATATTAAGACAGCATAGTTCGAAATTAGCGCTTGATCATGCTTGGCAATATTTCTGGGTTACGGGTGGTCTATCCTCGATTCTCGACAATGCGCCAACTTTTCTTGCATTTACAACACTTGCTGCGGGCGATGAGGGAATTGCTTCCCTTTCTTTTTCCAAACCTGGTATTTTGGCGGCGATTTGTTGCGGGGCGGTTTTTATGGGCGCTAACACTTACATTGGTAATGGACCTAATTTCCTTATTAAAGCCATGGCCGAAAAAAACCAGATTAAGATGCCTAGCTTCTTTACTTATGCCTTTTTAGCCTTTATTCTCTTCTTACCCTTATATTTAATCCTCTCTTTCTTGTTTTTTTGGTAATTTTTTCGGAATTTCACCGAGTTTCACTACATTACCTTGCCTTTGTTACAGAAGGAATTAAGATTACCCTATATGGTGGGTGTAGCTCAGTTGGTTAGAGCGTCAGTCTGTGGCACTGAAGGTCGGGGGTTCAATTCCCCTCACTCACCCTTATCAAATCTTTTTCCTGATCATTTTTATTTCTAATTTATTTACTTTTGATTATTCTTGATAAATTATTAAAATCGAGGGTTGTCATGATTAAAGCAAATCTGAGCAAAGTATTTATTCTTTTACTGGTTGCAGTGGTAACAAGTGGAACCGTATTGTCCGACACCAACTGGCCTTCTTGGCGTGGCCCTAATGGGAACTCAGTTTCCTCTTCGAAATCACTTCCCACAAAATGGTCCGACAAAGAAAATGTAGCTTGGAAAACGCCCATTGCTGGAGATGG
>CAJCCR010000161.1 GCA_903960945.1 uncultured Planctomycetaceae bacterium | reverse complement strand
GAAGCAACCAACAATAAGAAGTTTGGATTGAAAATGGCACCCGACAAAAGAGTAGGGTGGATTGTGGAATTACTACCCTATTTTTCTAATGGTGATTATGCCAGTTTTGCGAAATTAGTGGACAAAGGCAAATCGTGGAGCGATCCGAAAAACCATCAGGTTGCGCGTATGTTTATTCCCGATCTTCTTTATGCAACACCTGTTGAAGGACCTCCTGTTTCCAGCGATGCGAATCAACCTGGGATAACTAATTTCGTTGGGGTTGCAGGGGTAGGGTTTGCCTCTGGAGAGTATTCTGCCGACAATAAGAAATCTGGGATTTTTGGTTATGATCGCATTACAAAAATGGAAGATATAAAGGATGGCCCTGCCAACACCATTGCTCTTCTGCTTGTAAAGCAAAACAAGAATCACCCTTGGATAGCAGGTGGTGGCGCAAGTATCGTTGGTATTTCTGAAGGCCCTGATGCCTTGGCTCCTTTCTTAGTTCTCGAAAAAACCAATCGAAATAAAGAGAAAGAAGTCACCGGGATTGCGATCATGGCTGATGGTAAAATCCGTGAAATCTCCAACAAGATCTCACCAGAAATCTTTAGAGCTATGTGCACCATTGATGGTGGTGAGAAAATTGACAACCTCGATGCTATAGCACCTATCGTCAAATAACATAGTTAAGAAGCGTTAAAGCGTGGAGGGGTAAATCCCTTCACGCTTTAATGTTTTCTAACACACTAAAAACTAGAGTCGTGTAATTCGATAATTCGGATGATCAGGCGAGAAGAGTTCGGGAAGCAACCTTGCTCCAAGGCCCGCTCGGGCAGGTAATGCAATATGCCCTTTTTCAACTTTAATTGGCTCATCAATCAACAGTGGATAAAGAGTTTTTATATGGGCCCTAACTGTTTCTTGATAAGTCACATTGGTGCAGGATGCTGAAATCTGCAATCCTGAAAGCAGAGTTAGTGGGCCTGTGCAATCATGCATCAGTGCGGGCACATTAAACACTTGGGCGAATTCCGCAGCCCTTCGAGTTTCACTAATTCCACCAACCCAAGTAGGATCTATCATCACATAATCTGCAGCTTTTTGAATCAGCACCTGACGGTACTCTTCGCGGCTAACCAGCATCTCACTTACCGCAATCGGAACTTGCGCCCGATTGCGAAAATCTGCAATGGTATCAACGCAGTCAGGCCTAATTACATCTTCCATCCAAAGCGGTTTAATCTCGCGCATTGATTCAGCAATTCGCAGCGCAGCAGGCAGAGAAAAGAACCCATGGCCATCGAGCATCAGTTCCATTTTAAGGCCGACCCTATTGCGGATATCGTGCAAAGGTTTTAATGCCTGTTCAAGATCGGGCCAAGAAATTCGGTGGCCACCCGACTTTAAATAAACTTGATCAAGAGACCAAGTTTTCATCGCGGTGTAACCCTCAGAAAGAAGTTCTTCTGCAAGATCTGCAGCGTGGTAAACGCTGTTGTAATTGTCTTCAAGAGGGCCTGGCTTGCCTGGGTCTCCATGACCTGGCCAACCTTGAGCATCTGGGGAACCTTTGGGCCTGCGACCATAAGAAGGCCCGCCACAACTATTGTAAACGGGGATAAGGTCACGAACTGGGCCACCCAAAAGCTTCCATATGGG
>CAJCCR010000160.1 GCA_903960945.1 uncultured Planctomycetaceae bacterium | reverse complement strand
TCATTGGCGAATTTGAAACATTATTTTGAATCAGGAGTGGCAGTGTGATTTGAGTAGTAGGCTTCCGATCAACGAAAAGGTATTAAGATGGTTGTCGCTTTTACGTGTGTTTAAGTTCTCAACTGAGGTTTTAAGTTGCCTACTTCTTTTTGGTTTTCGAATTATCGACAGGTGGTTTGAATGTAGCATCTTTGCCGATGACCATGATCATGGTAGCAAAAACCTTATCATCCTTTTTCTGGTCATCATCTTTATTTCCGGGGGATCTATTTAAGGTGACTTCAACAACTGCACCCGGGGTTATCTCGTCTAATTTTACTTCATATCCGGGAAGTGCAGGGTTGGTTCCTTTGAGTGTTTTAAGTTCTTCCGATGTGTATTTTTTAATGTTCCCTTTATCATCATAAACTTGAAGAGGCGTCTTGGTTCTGATTTTTGTAGTTTCCTTGATGGGGATTTCAACTTCAACCCACTCTGTTGCAATTTTCATGGAATTCAACATCTGGATTTGTTTTGCCTGTGCCTGGGCTACTTGCTTTTGAAGATTTTGAATTTGTGCATTAGGTGACTTGTTGTTATCTTTTCCTTTTTTATTGTCGTTCTTGTTATTATCTTTTTTATTGTTGTCGTTATCATTATTGCCATTCTTATTGTTATCTTTTTTATTGTTGTCGTTATCGTTTTTGTTGACAACTTTTTGGTTGGGAATTTGGACAGTTATAGATTTGCTGTTAGGGTCCAAAGATACCCTTGCAGTGAATTGAGTGCCTTGAATCTTCGAAATATTGGCTTTGGAAAAAGTTTCGTTCGGATTGTTTTTATTAGCCTTCTGCGCCGGTGCGGAGATTGCGAAAAAGATCAACGAAATCAAACTAAAGGAAACATAGTTAAGGTACATGGTTTGATTACTGCCACAAGTAATGAGAAGCACATATTATTTAGACACAGTTTCATTGTAAAAGTTTCGGATTTAATACAGAAAAGTGAATAAAAGATTTGCAATCAGTTCATTACAACTGGATTTATGGGGCTTTTGGCGTGATTTGAGCATTTACAGATTCCACCCTGATACCTTCGATGGCGTTCACCAGATCGGTAAATTCCGCTTGGGTAAGGTTGCCACTGGCACTGAGCCGAAGGTTGCCTTGGGGATCAATGACTACCAGATTTGCGGAAGAGGGTTTGAATTTAAAAGTAGTCCGCATGGTTTCGTTAAAATCGAGCCATACGGGAACTTCGGGTGAAGCTTTTTGAAATTGATTTCGAATGAAAACTTTTACCAGGTTTGGAACTTTACCAATGCTTGCTACCGCAACGGTATGAACTTCGGGAGCTCGGGTACCAGGTGGTTGGTTGACAATTTCAATAACGGGAGCGAATCGGGCTTGTCCTGGGTTCTTGCCTTTGGCTTGTGGGTGAAAGGATTCATGAATCGTTTGACCTAGCAACTTGTTTGCATCCGCACCTTCTTTATCACCAAATAGCAATATGACCACATCCCCTTTGTAATTATCGAGCCTATATGGTTTTTGAAACTGGTCTTCCATCTCTATTTTTGGAACAGGAACAGGCCTGTAGATTAATACCTCGGCATTTAACGATGTTGCATACAAAAGCACAAAGAAGATGATCAGCATCGGTTTTAATTGCATGAGCCAACTCCATCGGTGGAGGTATGTTGGTTTGTTGATTGGAATTTCAAGATTGAGAAACCAATGAAGATGGCACTAAAAGAAAGTGTGACAAGTGCGCAATAAGTTGCATCAAGCAGGCCCATGCCCTGCCAAATGACACCTTCGAATCCTTTAATCATCCAAGTGGTAGGAAGAAGGAGCGAGAAATTTTGGACCCAAAGAGGAAGCATGAAGGAAGGCAACCAAAGCCCACCAAGAATAGAGAGACTGAGAATCGAAAGAATTGCCATGCTTCGTGCGCGGTTTTCGGTACCACCAATTGCAGCCACCAATAATCCGGTTGCAGCAGAAAGTACTGCGGTTGCGATGGCCATTAGGAAGAAGCCTGAAACAGAGCCATTGATTGCGACACCAAAAACAAGGCTTCCAAAGCTGAACGTCAAAAAGATTTGGGTGAGGGCGATGAGCGCGGTGGCAATAATTTTTCCACCTAGAAGAGTTGGAAGGGAGATGGGTGCTGCTTTAAGGCGTTTCCAGATTCCCTGCCTACGTTCTCGTAATAATAGTAGTCCGCAATCCATACCCCAAAATAAGAGGTACTGCATTGTCATGCCACTGAAGCTATGGCTGTAAGCTTGTCGGCTGATATCAATACCCTCAGGGTAGGGCTCTTTTTTTACTTCGAAAGGTCTTTCCAATTTCAAGGAAGCTGCGCCAGGCAACCAGAAACCAAGTAGTTCAGGTGCTGCTTCGTGAAAAGCTATTTCGGTAAATACACCCTCGGCCCATTTGGATTCTAAAGAAGCAGTTGGGTGATGTAATATTTCGATAGCAGGGACTTTTTTCTTAAGTGCTATCTGGCTGGCGAAATCTTTCGGGATTATGAGAGCTATTTTAGCGGTGCGCGTTTCGATTTTAGCTAAAGCATTTTCTCTTGAGGCAAGTGCAGCATTTAGTTTGGGGCTTTTTAGCAGTGCATCGGTGAGTTTGATTGCGAGAGGGCTGTTATCTTCTCGAATGATTAAGAGCGGTAGTTTTAGATCTTCGTTTTGTAATGGTTTTGAAAAGGCATACCCAAACCCGCTTGCGAGAATAATCGGTACAAGAAAGCAAAGGGCTGCAGCTTTCTTATCGACCAGAAAAAGCTGGATGTCTTTTGAGGCAAGAATCCAAAGAAGATTTAGTTGTTGTTTAAACATCATGCAACCTTAATTTCACTTAGTTCAAGAAGATATTGTTCAAGAGAATGCGTTTCTTCAGCCTGATTTTTTCGCAGCAGGCTTTGATCTTTTAATGAAGCATCAAAATCTTCTTCATAAACATAATTGGGGATGGTGGCATTGGCATTTTTTGCGAGAGCTTTCTTGATAATCTGGGCTTGGAATTCATTTAAGGTGCCATGAAATAGCAGGGAACCTTGAGCCATGAATCCTATTTTGTTGCAAAGTCGTACAACTTCTTCGATGTAATGGGTGGTATAAACGATGGCGCACCCTTCGTCCCGAAGCTTATGAAGACAGGAAAAAACAGCTTCCCGCGATGGTGGATCGAGCCCAACGGTTGGTTCATCAAGGAGAAGTAATTTAGGTTTATGAATAAGGGCGCATGCCAGATTAAGCCTTCGTTTCATGCCTCCTGAAAAACCAAAAGCTGGAGTATAGGCACGGTCTTCTAACCGCACCAGATTTAGAATTTCCGCAATTCTTTGGGAAAGATCGGTGCCATGAATTCCGTAGATGTTTCCAAAAAAGCGTAAGTTGGCGTAAGGAGAAAGTTCTTCGTAGAAGGCTAGTTCTTGAGGCACAAAACCGATTTGGGCACGGTAACTAAGCGGGTGCTGGGTGTGGGATTGCCCATCGAGTAAAATACAACCTGAATCGAGTTCATGGTTTCCAGCAATGGCGTTAAGCGTGGTGCTTTTGCCACAACCGTTGGGGCCTAGTAGGCCAAGGATTTCACCTGGGTAAACGGCAAGTTCAAGGTTTTTAACCGCAAGGGTATCGCGGTACTTGAGGCTGACGCTTTTAAGGCAAAGAAGCTCTTGTTGCGCCATCGTAAATCATCCATGACTAAATAAATGCCTAAAACATCCATGTTTTCAGGCGAAAGTACTAAAGAATAATTAATCAGTACCTTAAAAGATGATGGGTAGGCAAGATCAATACAAAAAGAGAAAAATAGCTTACTCATTTCTAGGAAATTTAGGTAATATTAGATAAATGAAGCTAGGGAAAGCTATAAATGCCACGGAGGTGGCTATGAAGAAACAAGTGATAATCATTGGAGCGGGGCCCGGAGGCCTTGCAGCAGCTATTTTGTTGTCTAAATCTGGACTGCGTGTCAAGGTTTTAGAAAAACAGGGCAAGGTAGGTGGCAGAACATCATCCCTCGAGTCTGGGGGGTTTAAGTTCGACCTTGGACCGACTTTTTTTCTTTTCCCCCAAGTTCTAAAAAGTATTTATGCTTCCATGGGCAAAGATCTCTTCAAAGAGATTCCGATGGCTCGACTGGATCCCCAATACCATTTGTTATTTGGAGAAGGTGGCGAGATTCTGGCTCGGCCTGATGTTCCTGCAATGGAAGCTGCGATTGCCAAGATCTGCCCCAAGGATGCTGCCAACTTTATTAAATTCTTGACTGATAATCGCATCAAACTAAATGAGTTTAAGAGCACGCTGGAAACCCCGTTTCATGGCTGGCTCGACCTTTTCAAAATGAAAATGTTGAAGTTGCTTCCTTTATTAAGGCCTTGGAAATCACTCGATGGCGAGCTAGCCCGATATTTTTCAGATCCACGGGTTAGATTGGCGTTCTCGTTTCAATCTAAATATTTGGGTATGT
>CAJCCR010000159.1 GCA_903960945.1 uncultured Planctomycetaceae bacterium | reverse complement strand
TATTTATAGTCAATACTGCAATTGCAAGCGAGATCATAACGGCTGAATCTTGGATAATGATAAAAACCGTTGAAAAGTGAAGGTTTTTCGGATTTTTAGCAGCAAAAGCGCGAAATCTATCTCATTTATTTGGGAATATCTGCGGGAGGAGTTTTAATTGGGTTGGGGTTTTCGATAACAGTGCGAAGTTTAAGGGTGTTATTGGTATCGCCCCCGGTGATCAGGAAGAAATGGCTATCGGTGGTGCCAGCATCGATATTAAGAACGGGGTTTGCATCTGCGGTGAAGTTGGCTTTGGAAATGGGCAGCCAATCATTGTTAATGTTTTTGATCCAAGGGTTGAAGAATTCTGCTTTGCGAGCGAAGGTGGTGGAAACTTTGTCTCGTTTGAAATCTTCGACAAAGGAATAATAGCCTTTGAGGTTGGCGCCGCCTGTGATGGTGGAAAAAGAAACCATGTGGATCCACTTTTTTTGTTCGGAGTGGAAGAAGTGCCCGGAGTAAACGGTACGGTTTCCTTCAACTTTGGAAGAGACGAGGAAGCGTAGGGTCTCGCCGATTTTCCAATCGTAATCATAGAAGGATTGCCCACCTGTGCCTTCGCCCCCGAAGCGTCCGATGCGGGTTTTTTCATCCTTATGAATAAGCTTGGTGCGTTTATCTTCTTCGACCGCTTTGGGATCGTTCTGCCCGGAATCCCAGACGGAAAAGAGGATGATTTTTTTCCCGTTCCCGAGTTCTTGTACGCCGAAATATCCCTTGTTCCAACCGCAAGCCATGAAGTAGGTGCCGGGCGCCGAGGAAAGGATTTTCATCTCGATGTAAAAGGAGTTGCCTTCGGGTGCAGGGTAGCCTAGGTGAACCGATCTGCAAGCGATGCCCTTGAGTTTTTCATCAGCGAGCAGAAGAGCTGGAAGTAAGGTAAAAAACAAGAGTATGAAGCTGCGAAGATAGGGCATCCTATTTCCTTGATGTTAAATGGATTACAGTTGAAACGGCAGGGCTGGTATTTTCCCTTTGTTTAGGCGGTGGGCAGTTTCACCTTATAGCGATCTTCTGCTATCTTTTTAATTTTACCTAGAAACTCGGGGTAGGTTTTAAGTACCCTGTCGAAATCTTTCTTGGCAAGAATAAAGATATCGCAATCAGAAGTTGCGCGGATGCTTGCGGTACGGGGAGAGGCATTAAGAAGGCTGAGTTCCCCAAAAAAGGCGCCATCGCTCATGGTGTTGATTATTTTGCCCTGATCATCCAGAACTTCGACCGAACCGCTGGAGATGATAAACATTTCGGTACCAACCTCGCCTTTTTTGATGATGAAATCACCAGGGGCGTAGATATCGGGCCTAAGGTTGATTGCAAGGTTGTAGAGGAAGATCTTGCCTGTGTCTTTGAAGAGTGGGATTTTTTCAAGCACATCACGGCTGACCACTTCCACCCAGTTACGGCCATCATTCTCGATGAGGTCGTAGGTTTTTTTGGGCCCCCATCCCCCTGCAGGATAGTTGGGGAAATCACCTGCGGGTTCTTTTTCCCAGACATCAAAAATGGGCTGGGCAATGCGCCAAGCTGTTTCAACCAGATCGGTTCTGGAGAAGAGCGTGGCATCGCCAATCATGCAATTATAGAGAAGTACTTCGTAGCCTGTGCCTCTCGAGGATTCGAAAGATTCGCTGTAATCGAAGCGCATGTTAATAGTTTGGGTGGACATGGTTGGTCCGGGAGATTTGCCTTGGACGCGCAATTCGATCCCTTGATCAGGTTGGATATGGAAGAAAAGACGATTGGGAATTCTAGTGTTATTAGCAGATTGGCCCCTACCAAGAATATCGGGTGGGTTTTTGAATTGGACCATGATTTCGGTGCCTCGTTTCCAGAGGTTTTTGCCCGAGCGGAGATAAATAGGCACGCCATCCCAGCGCCAATTATCGATGAACAATTTTAAGCATGCGAAAGTTTCGGTGTTGGAAGTAGGAGAAACATCGGGTTCTTGGCGATAGCCAGGCGCTGGGGATTCATCCCATTTTTTGCCCGGGCCATATTGCCCACGAACGGTGTGGGTGCGAACCATTTCTGGAGTCATGATGCGAACAGCATCAAGGAGTTCAGATTTTTGATTTCGGATGGCATCAGGCTTGAAGGAAGAGGGTGGCTCCATGCAAAGGTAGGCAAGCATTTGAAACATATGATTTTGGATCATATCGCGAAGAACACCTGCAGTTTCATAATACTTTCCACGGCTTTCAACGCCTACGGTTTCCATGACGCTGAACTGAATATGATCAATATGTTCTTTATTCCAAAGGGGCTCAAAAATCCCGTTGGCAAAGCGGAACGCAAGAATGTTCTGTACGGTTTCCTTGCCCAGATAATGATCAATGCGGTAAATCTGTTCTTCTTTCCAATGCTTTAATAGCAGGCGATTTAACTCGACAGCAGTTTTAAGATCATGCCCGAATGGTTTTTCGAAGATGGCTCTGACCCATCCTTTTTCCGAATTCTTAACACCCGATGACTGAAGGTTTGAGGAAACCAGTTCAAATACCGAGGGCGGTGTGGCCATGTAAAACAGGGTGTTGCCTTCGGTTTTTAATTTGGCTTCGGTGGCGTTGATTAAAACCGCGAGCCTTTTGTAAGCTTCCGGGTCGGAGAAATCGCCCTGGGTGTATTGAAGTTTTTGGACAAATTCATCCCACTGGTTTTCATCAAAGACTTTGCGAGTGTTGAATTTTTTAATATCCTCGGTCATTTTTTTGCGGAAGCTCTCGGTATCGAGATTGTCAAAAGCGATGCCGATGATTGCGAACTCGCTGCTTAAAAGTCCACCACAATAAAGGTTGAACAATGCGGGCATGAGAAGGCGCTTGGTAAGGTCGCCTGATGCGCCAAAGATGACCATGATACAAGGGTCAGCAAGTCGGTCGGTGTATTTGGTAATGCCTTCTGGGGCTTGAACGATTAAATTAGAAGTCATGTAAGGGAACTCCAGCAAAACAAAAATAAATGCCAATAATAATGAGTTAATGTATCAGAAAGAATATGAAAAGTTGCTGAAAAAATCCGACTATTTTGCTTTGGAGGCGAGGGCATCTGCCTCGGTTATATTTTGTTGAAGAATCCGTGTGATTTCAGCGATAGTTTTGGGGTGATGGTGTAATTCCATGTGCCTTTCCTGAACAATCGTAACGGTATCTGATTTGGTTGCAAGGGCACTGGTAAGCGGTACAACGGAGTCGCCCTTACGGGATTCAAAGAGTTGGTTCAAATCACCCGCAATGGAATGGACTTGAATATGTTCGGAAGGGCGGAGGCCTTGAAAAACTTTGAGGAACGGATTTTCGAATCCAAGCATATCAATGCTGTTGGGCTGGCTTTGGATTTTGAAAGCGGGGAGAAAAGCACTAGGGTTTTGCTCGTTGAGTTCGGATCGGAAATTTTTCTGCCAAGAGGGCGTGTGGGCAATCAGGCTGCCCAGCCTACCTGTGGGGGTGAAGCTAAGGGGTGAACCGTTGTGGGGTGTGCCGATGTAAACCACATGGGAAACGTTGGGATTAGGGTCAAAAAAAAGTGTCTTCCTTGCAAGCTCTAGTACCGTGGGTTTACCTTGAAGTTCATTGAAAGGTACCCTGCATAAACCGGAGTAAAGCTTGTCATCGCTATAAACAACTTGAAGCCTAGAGAGAAGGCCGCCCATGCTATGGCCTACAAGCACCATGCGCTTGAGGGCTGGGTTCTCGTTTTTTGGATCTAAGTG
>CAJCCR010000158.1 GCA_903960945.1 uncultured Planctomycetaceae bacterium | reverse complement strand
GAATTCTTCAACCCTTGGATCAAAAACATCAACAATGATTGGCTTCCCATTTCTAAAGCCAACTTCACCGCAGATGCAAACCCCGTTCTTAATATCAATGCTGGCACCACCGATAGCCATTTCTTCCTGATCACCGGGGGCGATACTACTAACACTCTTAAACTTCGCTCTGTTATCGAAAACCCCAACCCAATTAAAACTCCTCCCGCTGATATTCCCAAATAAACGAGATAAATTTCGCACTTTTACTGCTAAAAACCCGAAAATCTTCACATTTTCAACGGTTTTTAGCATTATCCAAGATTCAGCCGTTATGATCTCGCTTGCAATTGCAGTATTGACTATAAATACTTAATGTAGGATCGGCTTCTTATTGTTTTAAGTGACTTTTTGTCTGATCTAGCAAGAGGATTGCATGAGCTCTTTTGTTCCGATTCCATCCAGCTCGATTGGCTATAAATTCTTCATGGGCATCACAGGCCTATTACTCATCGGCTTTGTGCTCGGCCACATGACCGGCAACCTTCTTATATTCATGGGCCCAGAAGCCATCAACGAATATGGTGAATTTCTACAAACCATGGGTCATGGTGTGCTTATCTGGGTTGCCCGTATTGGCCTCGTTGCTATTTTCTCCATCCACATGACACTCGCTTTTGTACTTCGAAAAAAAAACAACAGCGCCAGGCCAGTTCCTTATGGTGCAGATGGTACCATTCAGGCTTCGTGGGCTTCCCGCCATATGATGCTTACAGGGATCGTAATCTTCTTGTTTCTGGTTTATCACATTGCGCATTTCACGGTTGGAGCAATAGACCCTGATAACCATAAGGAAGTAATTGCCCGCGATATTCACAACAAGTTTGATATTTACACGATGGTGGTAAGGGGTTTCCAGCAGCCATTAGTAAGCGGATTGTACATTCTTGCTCAACTTGCTCTAGGCTTGCATTTAAGCCATGGCGCAGGAAGCTGGTTGCAATCGCTTGGGCTAGCGCGGGGCTGGGTTCGCAATCTCGTTCTCCCTTTGGGTTATGGTATTGCGGGCATTATTGTTGTTGGCAATTGTTCAATTCCTGTTTCCATCCTACTGGGATGGGTAAAATAAGGAGAGGATCCAGGGACGATGAACCTAGATAGTAAAATTCCCGAAGGCCCGCTCGAACAAAAGTGGGATAGCTTCAAATCAAACATGAAGCTGATCAACCCTTCGAACAAACGCAAATACAAAGTCCTTGTCGTTGGCACAGGCTTAGCAGGCGCATCTGCCGCTGCCTCTCTTGCTGAACTTGGATACCAAGTCGAAACCTTCTGCTTCCAAGATTCACCACGCAGAGCTCATAGCATCGCTGCTCAAGGTGGTATCAATGCTGCAAAGAATTACCAAAACGATGGCGACAGCATCTGGCGCCTTTTTTACGACACTATCAAGGGTGGTGACTTCCGCTCACGCGAGGCAAATGTTTACCGCCTAGCCCAGATGAGCGTTAAAATCATCGATCATTGCGTTGCACTTGGCGTACCATTCGCTCGCGAGTATGGCGGCCTTCTCGATAACCGCAGCTTTGGTGGTGCACAGGTTTCCCGAACCTTTTATTGCAGAGGCCAGACAGGCCAGCAACTTCTTTTGGGCGCCTACAGCACCATGGCTAGGCAAATTGCCCAAGGCAGAATTAAATCCCACCCACGTACCGAAATGCTCGACCTCGTTAACATCGATGGCAGGGCTCGGGGCATCATCGTTCGCGATCTCCAAACAGGCAAAATCGAATCCTACGCTGGCGATGCAGTCGTGCTTGCAACAGGTGGCTATGGCCCCGTTTTCTTTCTTTCAACCAACGCAGTCGGCTGCAATGTTACTGCTACTTATCGTGCCCATAAGAGGGGTGCTTTATTTGCAAACCCCTGCTTCACCCAAATCCACCCCACCTGCATCCCCGTGACTGGCGATTACCAAGCCAAGCTTACTTTGATGAGCGAATCGCTTCGTAATGATGGCCGTATCTGGGTTCCCAAAAAGCAAGGTGACAAGCGAGCCCCCGATCAAATCCCCGAGGCAGAGCGCGATTATTTCCTTGAACGCAAGTACCCAAGTTTCGGCAACCTCGCACCCCGTGATATTTCTTCCCGTGCTGCTAAAGAGGTTTGCGATGCAGGCAAAGGCGTTGGCGAAGGCGGCAGAGGCGTTTATCTCGATTTCACCGATGCTATCAAACGCCTAGGCGAAAACCTTATTCGCGAACGCTATGGCAACCTCTTCGATATGTATCACCACATCACCAACGAAAACCCCTACAAAGCACCCATGCGAATCTACCCCGCAGTGCATTATTGCATGGGCGGCTTATGGGTGGATTACACCTTGATGAGCAATGTCTCTGGGTTATTTGTTTTGGGTGAAGCGAATTTTTCCGATCATGGTGCTAATCGATTAGGCGCGAGTGCGCTTATGCAGGGGCTTTCAGATGGTTATTTTGTAGCACCCTACACCATCACGAATTATCTCGCTTCGACTAAGCCGGGCGATGTAACCACCGCTCATCCCGATTTCAAACGCTGCGAAAACGATGTGAACGAAAACATCAAAAAAATTCTTTCCATCAAGGGCAATCGTAGTCCGCTCAGCATTCATCGCGAATTAGGCAAGGT
>CAJCCR010000157.1 GCA_903960945.1 uncultured Planctomycetaceae bacterium | reverse complement strand
GGCAAAGTGTTCCTCAAGTTTGATTCCTGCACTCCCCAAGTTGATTGGGTTTGTCACCCTCACTCTTGCAGTTTGCGTTTTCATGTCTTCGGGTTGCAGCAACAATAACGACGCTTACCCTGATGATGTAGTATACCCGTTCCGTGCGGATCTAATTGTTGACGAAGTTCCAAAACTAACCCACGATCGCCTTCCTGGGCCTGGGCAATTGGATAAAGCCATCGGTCAAATTAAGGAACTGGGTGGCAAAACATTCAGCCCGAAAGATCTTCCAGAAAACCTTCGGACCGAATTAGATACTGAATTGCAACTTACTTTTGGTTCCCCCTACAAACCATCCGTGGGAATATCCACCCACACCGAAACCATCGCACTTGCAAAATCCTTAAAACTCGATGACGAAACACTTGCAGCAGGTAGCAAGCTTTACCGTAGGAATTGTTTGCATTGCCATGGATTGGCAGGCGATGGCCGAGGGCCCACCGGCCCGTGGGTTAACCCGCACCCCAGAGATTTTAGGCAGGGTAAATTTAAATTTATCTCCTCCAACCCGGGTGGCAACAAAATCAAACCTCGAAGGGAAGATATACTCCGCAGCCTTAAAGCCGGGGTTGAAGGAACTTCCATGCCTGCTTTTGGCTTGTTAGGAGAACAGGCGCTTGAACAACTTACCAGCTATGTGCTTCATTTATCCCTAAGGGGAGAAGTGGAATTTGAAACAACTCGCACCCTGCTTAAAAAGAAAAACAGTGTGACAGAGCTTTTCGAACTTCTACCTGACGAAGAGCCTGCCAAAGAAACCGTGCAAGAATTCGTAAAGCTTTATCTAAAAGATCTCCTTAAGGCTTATCAAAAAGCTGATGCTAAAGGAATTGAACCAGCATCATATCCCAACTTTTCTGATGCCGAAATGCTTGAATCCGTAAAACGTGGGTACCACCTTTTTAGCAGCAGTGCATCGGATGCCTTTGGCTGTGTGAGCTGCCACCAAGATTTCGGGCGACAGACCTTATACCAGTATGATGACTGGGGAACTTTGGTAAGGCCATCAAACCTTACGCTATCCATATATCGAGGTGGCAGAAGGCCTGTTGATCTTTACTGGCGGATTAAGAGGGGAATTCCGCCTTCAAAAATGCCTGCGGTTACAGTTCCAGCAAATGAAGAAAGTCAAAAAATATGGGACCTCGTCAACTTCATCGAAGCCCTTCCCTTTCCAGGGTTATTGCCCGATGATGTTCGTTCAAAAGTTTATGGCCAAGCAACCCGCGGGGTTGCAGCGCTTCCCGAAAACAAGAAGTAAAACTAGCAGGAGCAGATTAAGTGCATAGATGCTGGGGCCTATTATTTGCAGCAGTAAACCTCGCAGCGATCGGGTTATTTGCAATTTCCCCCGCTATGGGTTGGTGGTTGCCCAAGAATATCGCCAGTTATGGTGCAGATATTGACCATTTGTTTTATCTGATCCTAGTTGCAACCGGATTCTTCTTTGTTATTACTCAAGGCACGCTTGTTTATTGCATGTTCCGTTTTAATGCAAAAGACGGGGTTAAAGCAAAACACATTCATGGCAATACAAAACTTGAAATCATCTGGACTGCAATCCCAGCTATTATTCTGCTCTACATTGGTTTTGCTCAGACGCCCACTTGGGCAAAAATGAAATACATCGAGATCGATACATGGTTCCCTATAAGGTACAAAGGCACCAACATCGAATCTGATTTGCATGTAACCGTGTTGGGCAGGCAATGGGAATGGCGCATGCGGTATCCACAAGGGCACATTCCTGCAGATCCTCAGGCGTGGGCTGATCTAGGGAATCTTCATGACCTTCACGTGGTTAACGAACTTCATGTTTGGAAGGATGCAAAGGTCAAGATTCATTTGAAGACCCAAGATGTCATCCATAGTTTTTTCATGCCAAATTTAAGGCTTAAGCAAGATGCTCTTCCAGGAAAAGTAATGCCTATGGTGTTTTCACCCATCGAGGCAAATGTTCGATACAATCCAAAAACAAGGATACTTGAAGAGCTTAACCCTAATTCCACATGGGAAATCGCCTGTGCGGAACTATGTGGGGGCAGCCACTATCGTATGCGGGGAAAACTTTTCGTTCATGAGTCGAAGCAAGATTACGAGCTATGGTTTTCTGATGCTTTAAAAAACCAACGCCTTCATGAATCAACCCGCTTGGCTCCTGTCGTCGCTTCAAGCAACGGAGTCAACCCATGAACCATGATTCTAACCACACTACTGAAACAAAGTCGGGATTCCTTACCACCTATCTTTTCTCTCAAGATCACAAGATGATAGGTATTCAGTTCCTATTTTCTGGTTTGATCTTTTTCGGAATAGGTGGGCTTCTTGCTCTACTTATTCGGTTGCAACTCGCATGGCCTGATGGCAACCTTCCCTACATTGGGAAGTGGTTTCCGCAAAGCTGGGGGGGCAAAATGTCTCCCGAGTTTTACACCATGCTTTTCACCATGCACGCCAGCATCATGATTTTCTTTGTCATCATTCCATGGCTAACGGGAACCTTCGGCAACTTTCTTATCCCACTCATGATTGGTGCAAGGGATATGGCTTTCCCCAAGCTCAATATGTTTTCCTATTGGGTGATGTGGCCTGCTTTTATCATCATCTTGGCAAGTTTTTTTGTGGATGGCGGCGCAGCAAGTTCAGGCTGGACGAGTTACCCCACCCTTTCAAATGTTGGCGCAGAAGCTGGCCTAGAAAAAATCCCCGCCAAGCCAGGCGAGCCTGCAACCTCTTACACCGTATTCAAAGATGATTCTTTTAATTCTCCTTCTTCGCCTGGTGCAGGCATGGGCCAAATATTCTGGCTTGTTTCTCTTATCTTCGTGGGCATTGGCTCGATGATGGGGTCTGTTAATTACATCACCACTATTCTTAATATGCGTGCCCCGGGCATGGATCTTATGCGCATGCCCCTTACGGTTTGGTCACTTTTTATCACTGCCATTCTTCAAGCCCTTGCCCTTCCCGTTCTTACCGTTGCTTTAATGCTGCAATTGCTTGACAAACTTATTGCTACCAGCTTTTTCCTTCCACCAGGCGGTCTTAGCTTCGGTAATTGGCATACCACTCCAGGTGGCGGCCAACCTTTGCTCTGGCAACACCTTTTCTGGTTCTATTCCCATCCTGCTGTTTACATCATGATCCTTCCAGCTATGGGCGTCGTCTCTGATATTATTTCAACCTTCGCCAGAAAGCCGATGTTTGGATACAAACCCATGGTGTTCTCGATGGCTGCAATTGCATCCTTGGGATTCATCGTTTGGGGCCACCACATGTTTCAAAGTGGTATGGACCCAAGACTTGGCACCGGCTTCATGCTTGCTACTATTCTCATCGCAGTACCCAGTGCAATTAAAACCTTCAACTGGCTTGCTACCTTATGGGGTGCTAGCATCCTTTACACTACCGCGATGCTCAACGCGCTCGCTTTTGTATCCATGTTTGTAATCGGTGGATTGAGTGGAATATTCATGGCAGCTACCCCTGTTGATGTTTATTTCCATGACACTTATTTTATTGTTGCTCATATCCACTACGTGCTTTTCATGAGCAGCATTTTCGGCATTTTTGCTGGCATCACCTTTTGGTTCCCCAAAATGTTTGGCAGACTTATGAACGAACCACTAGGCAAAGTCCATTTCGCACTCACCTTCATTTTCGGAAATCTGACATTCTTCCCAATGCATATTCTGGGAATCGGGGGGCATCCTAGGCGATACTATGACCCTACGATTTATCAATATCTCGAAAACCTTCAGCCCCTCAATCAATTCATGACGATTTCCGCTATGCTTCTAGGGTTGACTCAGCTTCTATTTGTAATCAACATTTTTTACTCTTTATGGTTTGGTAAAAAAGCGGGCAAGAACCCTTGGAATAGCAACACCCTTGAATGGGATGCACCATCACCACCACCCCATGGAAACTTCGATCAAATACCCGTGGTCCAAAGAGGTCCTTACGAATACGCAATTGATGGGCCAATGGATTATTTAACCCAATCATCGCCAGCTAGCGACGGGGTAAAACATCATGAATAAGATCATTAACTTAGCACCTACAAAAACGCCCATTACTGCTGTTTGCAGTTGGATTTCTGCTATTTTAGTTCTTTCGCTCCTTACCCTAGGAACGCTTATCACCACCTACAGAGTTGGCATGGTTGATCCCATCTGGCCTACCGAACCTTGGTATCTGTTAAGCCAGAATTGGTCTGAACCCTCTGCTGGGTATTTCATCGAACATATTCATAGAGTCGTAGGCTACATCAGTGGGTTTGCAATTCTTGGAATGATTCTTACATCTTTCCTTGCAAATAAAACTATAACCAGCAAGGTCGCTTCAATATTTTGTATCTTGGGGGTTTCTCTGGGCGTCGCTATAGCTATGACAAGTATTGATCGAACCAAAGCCTTGGCTGATCCGATAGGCGCAGTCAATCAGATGAAAATGCGAATCGGTCTCGGCATCGCTTTAGCATCTGCGGCATTTCTTATGTTTCAATCAATCAACGCATTTAAAAACAAGCAGCAACACGCAGGCTTACAGTTTCTCGCACTTCTTTCCTACCTTGGGGTTATAAGCCAAGGTTTGCTAGGCGGGCTCCGAGTTTACCTTCATGCATTAGTCGGCCCAGAACTTGCAACCATTCATGGCGCAACCGGGCAGATGGTTTTCGCACTAGTCGCTGGTACAGCTATCCTTGCTACTTTCCCCGGTGCTTTTCCAAAACTTGAAGACAAAGAAAAACGAATCCTCCCATTCATCGGATGGGCACTTGTAGTTGCTCTTTTATTTCAGCTTGCATGGGCCGTAATCGTAAGGCATGGCGGGCAACCCTGGGCGCAACGGTTACACATGATTGGCGCGTTTATCGTTTTTGGAATTGTAACTTGGCTTTCGCTCAGGATGGCTGGTTCAACCTATGCCCGCGCCTTTTTCAAGCCCTACACCATACTCTTGGGCTTGGTTGTTTTTGTTCAGGTGATTTTGGGCGTTGAAGCCTACCTTGGCAAATTCGCAACTGGTAAACCTTTGATTCAGGAAGCTGTTTCTTTTGGACAAGCTACCGTTCGCACCTTACATGCATTGACCGGCGCTTTGCTTTTAGCCATCGCCTTTGCCGCAGCATTAAGAATAAGTCAGGTTGCAAAATACAAAGGGCTACAGAATGAAAGCTAGTGCGACTTTAGAATTGAAACTCCCTGCCCGAACCAAATCCCGGGCCATGGATTTCCTCGACCTGACTAAGCCTCGCATCTCTGCTATGGTTTTATTTTCAGTAGCTGCTGGAGGCCTTTACGCTGGCGCTAGAGGCGCTGAACTTCTTGTCGTCTTAAATACCGTCATTGGTACAACCATGGTTTCTGCAGGTGCAGGCGCTTTGAACCACCTTTGGGAACGACGCACCGATGGACTTATGCAGCGCACCCAAAATCGGCCCCTACCCGCAGGCAGATTGCAACCCCTTGAAACTTTTCTCTTCGGTATGCTTCTTGGCTTGGGTGGCACAGCTTATCTATTGGTCACCGTACCTAACATCCTTACCGCAATACTCGCATTCTCCACCTTGGTTTCTTATGTGCTAATTTACACCCCCCTTAAACAACTCACCACTTGGAATACTCTCATCGGTGCTATTCCTGGGGCTATGCCGCCACTTATTGGATGGGTTGGCGTTAGGGGCACTCTCGACCCTGAGGGCCTTGCACTTTTCATGATTCTTTTTGTTTGGCAGATTCCTCACTTCCTCGCCATCGCTTGGCTTTATAGAGATCAATACGCGCAGGGCGGGCACAAAATGCTTCCCTCTTTTGATCCATCAGGCGATGTAACATCCCTACAAATGCGTGCCTATTGTCTAGCTCTTATCCCTGTCAGCCTTTTCCCGATATTGATCCAAGCTGCTGGTCCGCTATATCTAATGGGCGCTGTTTTATTAGGAATCTTTTTCCTAATGCCCACTTTAAAATTTCATAAAGAACGAAGCATGCAAAATGCCAGAAGTGTCATGCGAGCTTCCTTAATTTACCTCCCGGGTATCTGGGCTTTACTCCTTATTGACCACACCCTTAATCTTTTGTTCCGCCGGTAAGGATTCATCATGATTGTTAGCGAGAACACCACAACCAATCTACCCATTAGTAATGGCAAACTAGCCATGTGGCTATTTCTTGCTACGGAAGTCATGTTCTTTACCGGGTTACTTGCAACTTGCATGCTCTTGAGAGAAAGCGCCCCACTTCCAGGCCCTGGTATACCTTACTGGCCCAACCAAAAAACCGTTCATGTGGAACCTTGGCTTGGTGCTGTGAATACCGTTATTTTGATTTGCAGTAGCCTTGCTATTCTTCTTTCCATCAATGCCCTAAAAGCTCATAAAGTTTCCTCTTCCCTATTTTTCCTTGGCACAGCCCTTATCCTTGGAACTGTTTTTCTTGGCGTCAAAGGTTTTGAATACAAAGGAAAATTCTCACACGGCATCATCCCAGGTAATATCGGGGAATGCCTGCCGGGGATGTCTATACAAAGAGAAAAACTACTTCAGCAAAATGGCCTCGCCTATGTTCGTAAAGTACAGGCACAATTACGGATCATTTGTGCAGGGGTCAATAATGACAATCTTAAAGATCAATCCGATGTCATCAAAAATGCTTACGGACTTTATCAGCTTACCCTCGATGGCAAAGATTCCCAAAACGATTACATGAGGCCTTTATCCCCTGCGCAAGTCGGCGAAAAAGTAAATCTTTTACTGGCAGAGTACCCCCAATTGCACCTGCCCCCCGCAATCCCTAACGGGAATTTATGGGCTTCTTGCTACTTTGCACTTACAGGCGTACATGCAATCCATGTACTATTTGGGTTGGCATTCATGCTAGGAATCTTTGTAAAAGGCCTTTTTGGCAATATGCAATCCATGGAAGGTACGTTGGAAGTCACAGGCCTGTATTGGCATTTTGTCGACCTCGTGTGGCTTGTTCTTTATCCGATTATTTATTTCCTTTAGGCAACAAACATGGAACACAAAGAACATTCTGATAGCCAAACCATGCTGTTTATTACCGCGACTGTTCTTGCATTCAATGCGCTACTGCTTCCTATCATCGGGGCTTATCTTGAAAACAAGACCAGGCTTTTTGCAATCCTTGGGATCATCTGCTTTCAAGTCGTTCTTGCAGGTTTAAACTTCATGCACCTTAAACGCGATGTTAAAAACGTCTGGTTCATTATCCTTCCAACAGCTTTACTCTGCTGCTTTTTGATTGCAGGCCTCCTACCAGACACCATTTTTTATCGCCAAAGGTAACGCCCATGAAGTCTTACCTTTATTCTTATTTGATTCTCTTTTCACTCATCTCTGTGCTCGGCTGTACTAATAAAAAGAGCATTACCGAAAAACTTGAAGATTTTGGCACCGTAGGAGATTTCTCTTTCCTTGAACGCAATGGTGAACAAATTTCTCAAGACGACCTTAAAGGCAAAGTATGGGTCGCTTCTTTTGTTTTCACCCGCTGCACCGGCCCCTGCCCTCAAGTTTGCGCCACCCTTGCCCGCTTACAGGAAAAACTAAAAAATATTCCCGACCTGCGAATTGTTACTTTCACCGTTGATCCTGAACGCGATAACCCCAAAGAATTAAACCTTTACGCTGAAAACTTCCGAGCAGACCCCAAACGATGGCTCTTTCTTACAGGCAAAGAAGATGATCTACATAAATTAATTAAAGAAAAGTTCAGACTTGCAGTCGGTCATAACTCCCCTGAGCAGGCAAAACCGGGCAATGAGTTCATCCATAGCCCTAGAATCGTTCTCATTGACAAGGCAGGACATATCAGGGGCTATTTTGAAGGCACACCCACCACGCCTGAAGGCGCTACGGTTGATAAATTCGAAGATAAAATCAAAGCTCTCGAAGCTCATATTGTTACACTTTCCCTGGAGAAATAAGACCGTGGATTTCCTAAACCAATTTATTTGCCCAGGGTGGAATGCTAGCCTTAACGGCTTGGCAGGCTTATTAATCATCGCTGGTTTCTTAGCCATCAAAGTAGGCAAAAACAAAAAGCTTCACTCTGCTTTTATGCTGACCGCTGTTGCAGTATCCGCAATCTTTCTAGCCTCCTACCTCTACTACCATCTGGTTGTCAAAGGCGGGGTTGCAACCAGTTTTCGTGACAAAAACCCTGATGCCCCTGATCTCATCCGCTACCTTTATTTCACCATCCTCATTTCACACACCATCCTTGCAATTATTGTCACCCCCATGATCCTAATTACTGCCTATCATGGCATTAAAGATAATCTTTCCAAACACATGCGGCTTGCCCGCATCACTTTCCCCATCTGGCTTTATGTTTCAATAACTGGTGTTGTGGTCTATTGGATGCTCTATAGAATGTATTAATCGAGAATAAACCATGAACATCAACAAATCGATCATTGTAAAAATAAGCCTAGCGGGATTCCTTGCTCTTGCATTGCATCTGAAGGCAAACGCTTGCCCAAACTGCAGGGATGCAACACGTAACTCCCCAGAAGCAAGCCAGGAAGAACAATACAACGAGGCCAAAGCTTTCAACAAAAGCATTTACCTAATGGCCGGTATGCCCTTCGCCCTTGTTACAGGCTTTGGAATCTTCCTGAGAACTCTTCTCAAAAAGCAAAACCAGCAACTGAACAAATAATTGTTCCCTGCTTGATGGCTTATTAATCTTTAAAAACAGTCGATTTAATTACGGGATTGGAACCATATCAAATTGAAATGGTATTTCTTGATATTTCATGGCTGTAACAGACTTATAAACCAAGTTCCAATCTGAAAAATCTCCCAATGCTTTATCTTTCAGCAAGAAGTGATACGTAATAGATGCAGTCCTATTTTCCATCATCTCGACAATGTAACCATCGGCTGGCCATTCTTTAAGATTCTTTTTGTTAACAAGTTTTAACTGGTTGAGTACTGCCCAATTCTGGCTCGTATCAAACTCAGGCCCTTGAGCCCCTATTTCTGTCTGAATACCAAAGGAAATTTTAGTAGTTCCAGTTGTAGCTTTTTTTAGACTGGAAGAAGAACCTTTTTTATTTACTCCAGGTTGATCTTTTACACCTTCTGCAAACAATTTTGAAAGACTTCCAAATTCGATTTGCTCAAAACCAACTGGGATTATCGCTTGGATTTTACCTTGGATTGAAAAGGTTTCAGCCTTAGCCCTTTTCAAATAAGGGATATTAATTACAAAAGGTAAACTCTTGGCCCCTTCTACCGGAGCAAATGATTTTCCTTTAGTGGATATAGGCGCAAGAGTCTTCCCCTCATATTTGGATTCAATTTCATAAGCAACGGTATTAATTAAAACGGGTTCAACTTTATCCGACCACTCAAGCAGAAAATCAAGTTTCGTAACCGAATTAGAAAAATCTAAATCGATTACTGAAGAAACACGTGTAAGTTTTGTCTTAAAAAAAGAAGAGCCTGGTGTCTTTACCTCGAATGCATAAAGACTTGTAATCAAGAACCAAATTGCAAATGGAAATAAAAGAACAGCACTCTTTTTAAAACCTATCACGCTCATAAACCCGCCAATAAAAATTTATTCTTCATCAAAAGCGAAGTCCAAATACTAACAGAAATATACTGTTAATGTTATAAAACAAACCAATCAACGACATTTAACTGCTCTGCTTGGCAACTAAATGATAAAACAAGACGAATTGTAGTTTGGAAGGCAATCACTATCTGACAAACGATAAAACCAAGGAAAAGAAGTTATCAAGAGTTGGAGTTTTCATCCCTGAAACTTTGCCCATGTCATCAAATCGCCTTAATTCGACTGCAGATTTATAATAAGGATTCGATTCAAACTCAGCACTTTCATCAGCAGACATCGGCCCACCTTGAATTTGAAGACTAAGACGTGATGCAGGCGATAGGCCATCTATATAAGCTTTACTTTTATGACACAAATATCTTTTCGCAGCAACATGCAACCTTATGGGTTCTAATATCTCGGGTCCAAAAAACCTTTTCAGCTTTATCACACCCAGATCTTCATGGCGCATATCTACACCATGGCTCGCAACATCTTCACCTTCATCATGTTGAAGATGCCCATAATCATGCAAAAGTGATGCAACCACAATAGCGTCTGAACTATTGAACTGCATTGCAAAGGTCGCGGTTTGCAGAGCATGTTCCAATTCGGTTACCGATTCACCATACTGGCGATGCCCAACCTTGTTATAGACATCAAAAATCATAAGAACGATTTGATGGGGTGTCATAAATACCAATGCCTAAACTTTAAAAATACAAACCAGCAACCTGAAGATAGAAAATTAAATTCCCAATAGCAAGGAAAAGAATGGCCGCTACATATAAACGGAAAACGCGCACGGGTTACCATTCATACTAAGGAAAATTCGGCGCAAGGCAGACCCAGACTTCAGACTTCAGACAAAACGCTACAAGGGGTCATTCCGTCAGACATTCTCGTCCCCGCATTAACTTCGTCTTCCGCTCCCATTAACCAGTGAGCAAAATGTATATAAGATTTACATATCACCTGCACAAGCGAAGGAAGAATTCGTGATTGTAAAACGGGCAGTGACAGAAAAAACAAGAATGGGACTCCGCATATGCGAAGTTGACAAAGATGGTGCTGCGAAAGTAACTAATGCGCACAAAGCTCGGCCCTTCGGCAAACTCAAGGGTTTGGTTTTCCTTGTACGGTAAATAAATTTGTAAAGCTGGTTGTCATTAGTTGCTCAGGGACCGGTTTAATCCCGCCAATTAAAAGATTATCGTTCACGGGGAAAAACCACTTTTCCACCCATTTGCGTCATTATCTGCGAAAATACGGAGTCTTGAAATACAACCAGTGAAGAAAAAGCCGACTCCTCCACCGTAATGCTTACTCTTACCCACATATCTTTCAGAACCGGAGGCGTCAGCGATTGTTGACCTGATTCCTCCATCCGAAATTAGTCTTCCTTAAAAAACTCCAAAACAAAACATTTGTACCGCTAAGACGCAAAGTCCGCTAAGAACCACCAAACAAGTCCGGCTTTCTTGTCTCCTTTTCGCTCTTTGCGTCTTGGCGGTAAGAATGCTTTTAAACAGCAAAGAAACACCAGATAGATTGCTCTTTTGATTTCCTGCCTTGGCTTTTCTAACTTAAGGGTGTTAAGTGACGATCATTTATTACCGTCGTAATCACTTCCGGCTCAGAAAGACATTAATGCACACGGTATAATAAATAATTTGTGGGTAAGAACAGGCACCGCAGTGCCGCTTAAAAGCAATATTACATTTGCAAAGGCGAATAGTGAGAACCACTGGATTAATATGCGGCTACTGAAAAGAAACATCCTTCGCTTGCAAACTAGATCTATAAGCATTAAAAACCTTTTTAAAACTCATCCATCCATCCATCCATCCATCCATCCATCCATCCATCCATCCATCCATCCATCCATCCATCCATCCATCCATCCATCCATCCATCCATCCATCCATCCATCCATCC
>CAJCCR010000156.1 GCA_903960945.1 uncultured Planctomycetaceae bacterium | reverse complement strand
TCCTTACCTGGGAATTGACCGTTCGTAGTGCCAGAATAAATAAGCGAAGGTGATGCCCCCGGTGTGGTTAACGGATTATCCACCAATGCATAAGACCCGTTGCCGGAATAGTAACTATCGTTGGCAAAACTGGTTATATAGGAAGGGCTACTTAAAGTATAATTTGGCAACCACCAACCATTGCTACCAAGAACATTATTCCCATCAATATCATAAGTTTTGGGCGTGGATGAAGTTCTCCACCCCGCTCCCATATCTGCTTGAAGGCCAACATAAGCTCCGCCGGGGGAGGCAACGGTTCCACCGGTGAAATTGGCAGCGGTGAAAGTAACCGCATTATCTTCGGTACCACTTACAGAAATTGGAGCAAGTGTTGGCGCAGTGTTACTAGTGTTCAATAGCACGCTGACATTTTTAGAGTTAAGATTTGAAACAACGATATCGGGTTTGCCATCCCTATTGAAATCTGCGGATGCAACGGTAAAAGGATTCGAACCAACAGCAAAATTAACCTGCGCTTTAAATGAACCATCACCATTGCCGTTTAGCACTGCGAGGGCGTTGGCATAAAATTGGGGAAGCTGTAAATCAAGAAACCCATCGCCGTTAAGGTCGGTTGCAATAATAGATGAGCCAACGTTAGGGGCTGAAAAAATCTGTGCAGCCTTAAAGGTAGCATTACCATTGCTTAACAACACCTTGACAACATTAGATTCAGTTCCAGCGATGTCGGCAAAACCATCCCGATTAAAATCTGCAACAGTAAGTTCGCCCGTGATGCCGATGATTGAACTAGAAGTAAAGCTACCAGTGCCGGTGCCAAGAAAAAGAGTGTTGCTAGGAACATTTCCTGGTGCAGTGTGAACAACGATATCCTGTTTGCCGTCGCTGTTGAAATCTCCAAGTACAATCCGATTAGGTATAGCAGAGGTGGATAACAGAGTTGGATTTTGGAAAGTGCCATTACCATTACCAAGGAAGACACTCACATTACTGCTGTTTTGATTGGTGGTCAGAATATCGATTTTTCCATCACCATTCACATCTCCTGTAATGACAAAAGAAGGAGAAGTAGTACCACCTGCATTAGACATATCTTGACGATTAAATGTACCATCACCCCTGCCAAGAAGGATGGATATGGATTCACCACAGTAATTAGGAGTGACGAAATCAACTTTGCCATCACCATTAAAATCGCCTGAACCAAGCCAGTTGGAGTAGGAACCGGTGTTAGTATCTATTCTGGTTTCAAAGGTACCATCACCCTTCCCAAGAAACACAGAAACATAGTCGTGCCTTGGACCGTTATTCGGTTCTCCATACCCGATGTTTTGAACAACCATATCCTGCTTACCATCATTATTTACATCAGCAGTGATCACCTTGCCGGCTTTGTTCCAAGTGGAAAGGGTGGTTTGCGGAGAAAAGGTAATCACTTGCGTGACATATTCAAATGCGCCGATGCTGGGCGCGGTAGTAGAACGGGTAACGCCGCGCTGATCCAACCCGCTGACTGGCGAAGCATTACTTACCGTAGCATTGCCTGCGCCGATGGCAACACTACCTGCACCCAAAGCCATGGTGCTGGTAGCGCCGCCATTGTTTTGCAGCGGGCCAAGATTGAGTTGGGCACTGGTAACCGTGGTGGCCCAAGCAAGCCCAGATTGAGTAACAAGGTTGCTAGATGCAGTAGCAGGAGAAATCAAGTTAGCAGAACCGTAGTAATCCAAACCGTTGGTATTATTGGCGATAATAGTGTTGGCAATGTAGACTGTCGCCGCATTACTGTGAATCCCAGCACCATATACGGTATCGATTGATGTATTGCCTGAGACGGTAGTGTTGGTGATGGTAAGAGTGCCGTTGTTAAAAAGGCCACCACCGTGTCTAAATGCGGTATTGCTTGAGAAAGTCGAATTGGAAACAGTTCCGAATGATGACCATTTACTAATATAAAGTCCGCCACCGTAATTTGCGGAATTACCCGTAAATGTTGAGCCAGAAACATTAAGAGTACCGCGAGTGTAAATACCCCCACCCGTGTTTCCGCCAGAATTCCCAGAGATTAAGGAATTCGTGACAGTGAGGGTGCCAAGGTTATTAAAGCCAGCGCCGTTGCTAGTAGTTTTCGCACCGGAAACAGTTACGCCCGAAATCGAAAGATTGCCACCCGAAGCGATGTCAAAAATTCTAAAGTTGCGGCCGGTGTTGCCGTTGTTACCGTTGATAACAAGGGCAGAAGCACCCGGACCTGTAATCGTTAGCGAACCTGCGCTTGTAGTTGACGCGATAACTGGAAGCGCACCAGCCCCAAGTGTGATGGTGCTGGTGCCATTCGTAAACAGGGAAGAAGCGAAAATAATCTCATCATTTGCCGAGGTTAAATTAGCATCGGTAATCGCCTGCCTTAACGAACCTGCCCCTGAATCTGCAGTGGTGGTAACCGTAATTTGAGCAAGCGCAAGGTTGGCGCTATAGTAATCAATTGCGCTAGCAATAAGAGAATTTGAAACTTGCCCGACTTGAAACTCGAGAACTTCATCGCCACCAATGCCAGTTAAGTTGCTACTTGCCGCAATATCGGCTTGAGTAATACTTGCGAACTGCTGTACAAAGGCTTTGCCTGCATCGGTGTTTGCAACCGAACAGCCATAAAGAAGAATATCAGCATCTGGGGTTAGGGATTTGCCCCATGATGCAACCTGCATTGCACTGGAAGTTAAATCTGTGGAATCAAAAGCCTGATTTCCGAAATACAATACGCCATCATCACCATGGCTGATAATCCTAAGCACTGGCACATCGGAAAGGCCTTCAAGGGCAGTGGTAATCTGACTAACCACATCGCGATTGCTATCGATCGAAATAACCAACGAACCTTTTAATTCAGCCGCGGGAATAGTTGCAACAAGGGAGGAATCAATGATTACAACGCCTTTGGTAGAAGCGGCCTGCAAAGCAACAGCATCGAGTTTATTTACCGATTGAAAAGTTGAAGCGGGAAAGTTAAGAGAATCATCAGAGCAAAAATAAACATGATTAGCTCGGAAGTCGGATAAATTTTGCAGAAGGCGAATGTCATCAATTAGCGTGATTGAATTTGCAGGACAGTTGTTATCTGAAATATCATTACCTAGATCATGAAATCCAGGAGTGGTGTTTGCATCGGGGGTAAGCCTGATTTCCAAAAGCTCAACCGAAAGGCGGTTTGCCCTAGGATGTTTTGAACTAGACAAGGTATCAAAATCGAAGAGCGATTTGAACCATTGCTTAAATTTGTATTTATTCATTTAGGCCTACTTTAAAAAAACTGTCTCTAGAGGAAAACAATTAATTAATTAAAAAATAATCAAGAAATATCGAGCACTGTAATCTACCTGTTTATCGTCAAAAATGCTAAGTAAAAAGCTTAAAAACACCAAAAACTTAGTATTCATTATTTCCTAATCTAACCGTCTAAAAAATCTAAAAAACCTTACCGAACTACTACGCATGGGCCATGAAAAAGATCACAAAAAATCAAAAGGTTTAACGGTAACCTTACCCCGCCAAAACAGCGGAAGAGTCAAAAGGTTTCTAGAAAATAGGTTAATTCTTGAGGATTGGCAAATAAAGGTGCCAAAAATGATCAAAAACATTAAAAAAAAACAGAGTTTCCAGCAGAATTGTGTACAAATGAACATCAAAAATAAGAAGCATTCCCAAAAATTCGGTCAATGTTTTTTAGAAAAAGGTGGGATTTTCATACAGATTAACTTAAAAATTAATCACGTTTTGCAAAAAACTTAATCAACCCGAAATGCCCCCAAACTACCTATAACACCCAATACTCCGACTAAGCTGCCCAATTTGGTTTTGCTTAACATTTCGATAATGCATGATCTATGGGTAGTTTTAATTAGGCTTAGAGCTAAAAACCGGTTTTGAGTAACCACCCCCCTTAAGCCAAAATACTCCAAGAAATCGAAAATTTCTCAGCTAATAACAGAATAAATTCAACCTTAGTTTCAAAAATCTTAACCAACTTTGCAAACTTAATAGGTCCCTGACTCGAAAAATTATCCTAAAAACATCGACTTGTAGAGTAAGGAGTAACGAGGTGGCGATCAAAAACCTTCGCCATACTAACAAAATAAAGATCTTAATAAAGATAAGTTATGGGAAAATTGATTTATACAAAAGCTCAAAAAATAGCCCCTTAATCAACATCAACTTCAGGGGTGCCAATATCTTTTAAACCGCCTCTTAAATCTTCTCGTGCATTTTCCGCCAATTTTTCAAAACGCTCTTTAATCTGCCTAATATGCTGTTCTGTCATGTTTTCAATATCGAGGAAAGAATTATGGGCGCCATTCATTGCACGAATCAATTCATCAAGCTTTAGCTGAATCGCAGCACTATCACGGTTTTGCGTGTTTTGTACAAGAAAAACAACAAGGAATGTAACAATGGTCGTGCCAGTATTAATCACAAGTTGCCAAGTATCACTAAAATTAAAAAACGATCCAGTTAAAGCCCAAAGCAAAATAATTGATACAGCAGATGTAAAGGTAATCGGATGCCCCGCTGCAGACGAAGTCCATTTGGCAAACCGCGAAAAAAGGGATGAGTGATTAACCAAGTTCTTGGGCCTTTTGGGTAAGTAAGAAAATTCTGAAGTAAATCAAAAAGCTTAAATACCAAACTGGATTCAATTAACACCAACAATTTAGACATTGATATCAACATCGTCCAGTTTAATATCATTGGTATACATAAGCAACCCTTAGATGCACAAAACAGGATCCATAAACAAATTTAGTTTTTTGGTTTTTCGCTAAGTTGATTTAGTTCCCCTGCAATCTTCCCCATAATTTTATCATTCAATGTCCATTGCCTGATGCTAGGGTAAAGTGCCAGTAGGCAAACCATTTTCTCACGAAATCCCCTTTTCCATTGAAGGTCTAATTCTTCCACATAACGAATTGCATGATTAAACGAGCCTTCCATGAAAGACTGGGATTCAGAAAACTGCCTGAATAAAGGAAATAATTCGTAAACAAGTTGCATAACCAAAGGGAACAAATCTTCAGCTTTTTTACGATTAATTGGGTTGGTAACAGGAACGCCCGCGGGGCGATTTTTCCGTGTTGAATCAACCCACTCCATGATTCCCATCACCACGCAAAGGTTTATAACCGTATCGGGGTGGGATTTGGCGGAAGGTATAAAATCCCAATGCTGCGCAATAATCCCCGTAGTATTTAAACAACTAATGCCAAATTCAGGATAATCTAATTCCATGCCTGTAATTTCACGAATTATCGCAATGGATCTTCGAAGAAAAAAAGTTGTGGCACTATGGCCGCTGATTGGATTTTTAAATTTACCATCATCATCAATATTCCAAGCCATAAATCCCTCTGACCTTTCATAAGAAAAAATAAAAAATAAACATAACGAAAGTATTAACAATGATAACAGCAAGAAATAAATAACAATCATAGCAGCAGGAAATTATTTCTAATGGCTTATTCTTACAGGAGATTAACTAAACAAAAGAAAAAAAATGGACAAGCAAATCACTACCATGACTAAGGATGTTTTTTAAACAACCAAAGCCAGAATGAACTTTATAATTTTGCCTTAAATAAAATTGATTGAGAGCAGTGATGGCACCGTTAAAACCAAAAGTCGCAATCATTGGTGCAGGAATCGCAGGGCTAAGCTGTGCGAACCACCTTGCAGAAAAGAATATACCTGCAACTATATTTGAAAAAAGCAAAGGTATTGGGGGAAGAACTTCAACCCGTCGTTTGGAACCCAATTTATCCTTCGATCACGGGGCCCAATATTTTACGGTTCGGAACCCCATCCTGCAAAGCTTTGTAAATACTTGGGAAGACTTGGAAGTAGTTTCAGAATGGAAAGGCAGAATCGTAAAGCTTAACAATAAAGAAATTACAGGCACAGAAATCATGCCAAGATATGTAGGCGTTCCCGGGATGACTGCGATGGCTGCAGATCTTGCAAAAAATTTAGAGATCAAGAAAGAAACGAAAATCATTGAAGTTAAGTATTCATCAAACCAATGGATTCTTAGAGATGAAACCGGGGCTGCATATAACGGTTTTAATCATTTGATCGTTGCATTACCTGCACCACAAACTGCGGAATTACTTGCTAACCACCCTATTTCGAAAATTGCCTCCACAACTCCGATGGCGCCATGCTGGGCAGTGCTTGTAGGATTTGAAAATAAATTGGATGCGCCTTGGGATGGGGCCTTCATCCATGATTCAGCGCTTTCATGGGTTGCAAGAAATAGTTCGAAGCCTGGTCGTGATGCAACGAAAGATTGCTGGGTGCTGCATGCCAGTGCCGAATGGTCAGCCAAGCATCTAGAAGATGCGCCTGCATCAGTAATTTCTCAGCTTTTAGAAGCTTATGCATCCGCCATCGGAGAAAACCTGCCCGCCCAATTTTACAAAACGGCTCACCGCTGGAGATATAGCATCGGGGGCAGCTTTATAAATCCGAGAGATCTGCATGATGAATCAATAGGGTTGACAATTTGTGGTGACTGGGTGAATGGCGGAAGGTTTGAAGGTGCATTTTTATCAGGAATAACTGCTGCAGAAAGTATTCTAAAAAACACTATCAACTAGAATAATTAGTGTTACTTTTTGAGATCAAAAACAATGGGTGAGTTATCACCTTCTTTGATTTCCGCAACTAGTCCACTTGTGGAAGTTTTAAAATACTTTTCAGGCAAGGTAGACTTTTTCACATCGTTTGGTTTTCTTGGATTTTTTCCAACTAGGGGAATTTCATCGGCAGACATAAGCATTGCTTCGGGAGAAATCGCAACCTGATAAGAACCAACAACAAGGCCAGCGCCTTGATGGGATGCCAACTTAAAAGAGCCATCCGATTTGATTTGTCCGGTGAGGGCCACCCCTTTAGCAAGGTGTTCAAAATAAATCGTGCCCTCGGAAAGAGGAACACCGTTAAGCAAAACTGTTCCGGTGACTGTTCCACGAGGCTCTTCAGAAGCACATCCAAAAGAGGTAAGTAAAAAAATTGTTACAACGATACGAAGCATGAAAAACTCCATCCGAGCATTAGTAATCAGCGCTAATTTTACCATCATCAATATTCGATAAATTGTAAAGAATCTGAAGGGAGAGACCATCAGTAAGAAAGCGGACACCGCCATCCATAAAAACGGCATTAATTCCACCAGAATGAGCGGATTGCAAGGGGCGATTCTGCCCGTAAAAAACCTCACTCACCCCTTTGTTTTCCCAAGTTTTATCATTAATTTTATACCTGACAGAGGTAATGTTCCAATGCCGATTATCTCCAACAGGGCCTGGCCCCATGGAAAAACTATGACCAAAATCACTTCTGCAATCAATCTTAGCCTTGTTGACATCCACGCAAAAGTCAGACTGCTCCGCAACACCAATGGTTGAAGAAGTTCCATCTTTTATGTCTGTCAGTTTTTTATTATCAAGGGAAATAAGTGCTCCGCCCTTGGAAATTTTTCCCTTGCCACTATGAGCATTTGTTTCTCCATCGCGATCATTCAAGGAAGAGTGATCAACAGCACCGGAAATGCCAGTGTAGTTAGCCGACATTATCCCTTGGCCAGGCGTTGAACCAACAAGCACAAACTTAGATAAAGGGGATGATGGGCAAAGCAAGGTTTGAATAACCTTTCCACTTAAAGCCGCACCATTTGCGACGTTCGTACCATTATAAATCAACCCCGTATGTACATTGGTAGAGCCTATTAAATCCAAATTATTGTAAAGGCCTTCCTGTTCAAGAAAAGGCAGCAGTAAAATCCACATTGAATGGCCATACCCTCCAGCGGGAGACTGGGTACCACCTTTGGGAAGAGCGCCACCGGTTTCATGATAATTGTGAAGGGCCAATCCAATTTGCTTCAAATTATTTTGACATTTCATACGAGCAGCGGCTTCTCGCACTTTTTGAACAGCAGGCAAAAGCAAACCAATAAGAATAGCAATGATTGCAATTACAACCAACAATTCAATAAGTGTAAACCCAACACGGCTGTAATTTTTGGAGTGATTCATCAAAATTCTCATGGAATTAATAATAATTCATATTTTCTCGGCAATTTAGGCATGAATGTCAACAAAATAACTTCAAACTGACAATTTAATC
>CAJCCR010000155.1 GCA_903960945.1 uncultured Planctomycetaceae bacterium | reverse complement strand
TTTTTTTATCTTTTTCATTTGCCCAAACTGAATTAGCCTGAAGGGGGTCAGAAGTATCTTGACCGATTGCAAATGTTATTTCAAAAAGAAGAGTAAAAACTGTTAAAAGTGCTAAGGTACGAATCATATTTTTCCCTTTTCATTAAAAACTAAAACACATTGCCTAGATTGGAAAAATAGGCATGGATGATATTCGCCAATTTAAACTAGAATTAAATAGCGTAATCATGATTCAAATAGTAATCAAATTGAAAATAAGTAGCAATTAATTTCCAAAAAACCACATGGTATCTAAATGTCGTAATGACTATTCATTGTCAGACTTATCGAGGCTAAGAATTCATTTAATTTATTGAAGTTATTTGATCCCAACCAAATTTGCACCTCAATCTAAAAGTCTTTCTAGATATAAGGCTGCCAATTTAGCTTTGTTTTCTGCCTGATTGGTGTAATGCTTTCTTGTGATATCTACGCAACTATGCCCTAACAGTGCAGATGCAGTTTCTATTCCTTGTTCTTCTAGAAGTTTTTGTGCTGCATATTTCCTAAGTTGATTTGGTGACCAAGGTTCGATTTTAGCTCTTATTGCTGCTTGCCTTATTGCTTTGCCATATTCGCTTGTTGTGTAAAAACAACCAGCACTTGCAGACACTCTATCCCTGCATCTAGGAGGAAAGAGATATCCGTTTGATACCTTGGCGTTTGGCAGAAATTCTTCAATAATTTTTATAGATTTGATTGAAAATGGGATAGATCTTGTTTTTCCACGCCAAGAAGTTTTGTGGTTTGCAGGTTTATACCACCAACAAATGGGGTCATTGGTTTCGATGTCAATAATATTTAATCTGCATACTTCACTTGGTCTCATCCCTGTTAAAAGTTGAAGTTTAATCATTGCATTTAGGATGGGATGCAAAAAGCCCATGGTTTTTAAAACATCGGTTATATTTGCAGGCTTTTTGATTATTGCTTCTTTTGCTATGCCTTTTCTTATTGGGAAAATACTTTTTAAGGCTTCAAATGATGATTGTTGCACCAGATTTTGTGAGACACCCCAGCGAAAAATTCTTCTGGTTAAATTAATCCTTTTATTGATGCCTTGTCTTGTCAATCCTCTTGCTACGAATTCTTTCTGTAATTCTGATAGGTGATGGGGACCAAAATTATTGATGCTTATAGAAGGAAACATCTCTTTGAGGAATTTTTGAATGATGTTGTAATTGTTTTTATCGCCAGATGATATGTTTGAAGCAATGAATAAATTGCATAGCTCAAATACTTTCTTTGGTTTTGATTTATTTGGTTTAGGTGACTTTGGCGAACCTTTCAGAATTAGATTTTTAAGAAACAAAAGGTAGGTAAGGTTAAGTTCATCTGGTGGTGAAATTCTGAACGAAGACCAACTACCCAGATAAATCCTTTTTCGATTTATGTAGATATATCCACGATTAGATGGTTTGTGATGGCAAAGTTTTGGCAAACTTTTTCTCGTCATTAAAGCCCCCAATTTACCAAAAGTGGGTCAAAATTGACCTACTTTTTAGCGGAATGATCAAGGGTGAGAAAAAGTGCGGTTTGGAATTTAGATAAAAAGCTAGGGGAAATTAAGGTCGGCTCAAGATGGGATAAAAATCCCTTCTGAAGCTCTTTTGTTACCGCCCCCGATGGTTTTGAAGACCATGGCCAACACCAGTTGTGCAAACACTCCCGAAACCAACTCGATAAGGCATCTATATGCCATTAGGCTATTATCCATGGAAATGCTCTGCTGTCCAGTTTTGTTGCTCAAAACACGTAAT
>CAJCCR010000154.1 GCA_903960945.1 uncultured Planctomycetaceae bacterium | reverse complement strand
GCAGATCTCCGAAGCTCACGCTCTTAGGCACATCGCTGCAAACGAAGAACTCACTTTCGATTACGCAACTTTTGAATATGAAATCCACCATATGCCCGAAGAATGCCTTTGCAATGCAGAAAAGTGCAGGGGAAGCATCTCTGGATACAAAGATATGCCCGAAGAATTACGAGAAATGTATGGGGATTACATTGCATCATATTTGAAAGTATTTCAGCCTGAAGTTGCCCGCTAAATCGGCATAAGAATTTATCGAAAGAAGCCCCAAGGAGATTACCCCTTGAGGCTTCTTTCATTAACAAATAAATTTTAATTGATCTCAACCTCTGATGAATCGCATGACTTCGGTGCCGCGAATCTTGGGCTAGGTTTTACTTACTTTGATTGCAAATCAAATTCAAACTGATTGGGCCCTGGATCTGCCACATCCTTGGTTATTTCACTCTTACTGTGATACCGATCTGGAAGAATATTAAATTCGACCATCTCATCATAACCAGGGCCATCTATTTTCATTTTCTCTTTCATGCTCTGTTTTACTGTGGAAATCAACATGACTTTGTTTTTTCCAATCATCACTGTTCCACTAAATGCACCATTCAAAATATCACAAGTGGTAGGTGGCTCTCCGTTTTGAGCATCGAATGTAACCCTTCCCGTTGCAAGTGGTTTGCCATCGAGTTTTACAGTTCCAGAAACTGGAACGCGCTTGGTAGGAACCTTACCTTTAACGCCGCCACACCCCAAGGTAAGCCCGAGGCAAGCTATTAATAAAACAAATGAATTCAGATTACGGAACATTTAAAACTCCGATTAAACAAGGTATTATTAAAAAAACAGGGTAACAAAGCTTACGCTAGTATTCTTAAATGCAAGGGTTAGTAGTCGTTTGCTAAAGTGGCGCCGTCGTCACGAGTGGCCAACCGTGAAAGTGTTAACAAGCTTGCATTATCACTGATGAACTTCACAGAACCATCTGCAAAAAGAGCGTTTACCCCACCAGAATGCGCAGCGTTTAATGGTATATTGGTCCCAATGTTTTCACAGACCCCTTGCGTACCGCAGTTGCCGGGAGCATTAGCCCAGCCAGATTTTTGATTGATAGAGTACCGAATAGTTGTCATTTGAAATGTTCTGCAGTCACCATTGTTACAGGCATTTGGTGGTGTTCCATTGGTATGCCAACCAATCATAAAACCGTGTAAAAGGCCAGCTCCCCATACCACGCGACTGTTATTAACGGTGGTAAGATAATCATTTTGCTCACTTACGAGGATTACATTGCTGGTTCCATCTGAAATGTTGGACATGCTTAGGCTAGGAGTACCTGGAACCAATGCCCCTCCTGCTGAGGCTATCCCACCTGAACAGCAGCCTGCGGTTCCCGTGTTTCCTTGATTAGACCTAGCTTCGGTAAATCCGATTCCGGCATTTGGAGCTGCCCCGGTAACAGCTACATAATGATTACTAGAAATATTGGTTCCTGAAAACGGACTAGGCGCAACATTACCAACCGGACTGGAAGGGCAAAGGTAAGTGGGGATTTTGGTATTGGAAGACGCTGTGTAATTATTAGCGTTTCCCCAACCAGAATTCCCTGTGAATACAAATTTATTAAAAAGACTTTGTTGCTCAATGTAAGGCAGAATCCAAACAGTCCACGCACTTCCCCAACCACCACCCGTACCAACTGGAGGGGTATCAGAAACTCCACCCGCGGGTAAAGTACCGTTTGTATTATGAAACGAATGCACAGCTAAACCGATTTGTTTTAAGTTGTTGCTACAAGACATTTTGTTAGATGCTTCACGCACTTTTTGAATTGCGGGCAATAACAGCCCAATCAATATGGCAATAATAGCAATAACAACAAGTAACTCAATCAATGTAAAACCCATTCGCTTTTGTCTGTTACAACTTAAAAACATGGTGGGGATCCTTGAAATAAAATAAAATATAAGCAGCACATTAGAAATCCTACTTTTAACACAAACAATTAACAAGTGAATCTTTGGCAAAACCACTTCTAAACATGGACAGTCATAAACAAAGAAACCAGACAGAAACTAAAAACCTGCGCTTGATTTTGACTATCAAAAGTAACCATCATTTAGATTTTGCTAAAAAAGAGATGCCCTACCTA
Organism: uncultured Planctomycetaceae bacterium; assembly: GCA_903960945.1. GTDB lineage: Bacteria > Planctomycetota > Planctomycetia > Gemmatales > Gemmataceae > UBA969. The sequence goes on along the minus strand of CAJCCR010000154.1, from coordinate 1,946 downwards.
TTGCTTAGCCGTAGCTCTAAAAACGCCCTAACACTTTGCCAAAATGTGGGTTGAATCCGATTGGCTATGTTCAAACTTTAATCCAAGGTAAATTTAAAATTATTAGGACCAGCCGGGGTGACATTCGCCTTTAAATTTGATTTTTCACTTACTGCGTAATGGGGTGGGAACATATCAACCAATGGCGGGGGTTGTTTGTCTATTGGCACCATTTCGCCCGTTTCACCAGCTTTTTTTGCGGCAGATGCGAGCTTTTCGTATTGAGCCATGGTCATACTTGGAGGAGGCATATACTTTGATACAGTCACCCTGTACTCGCCAGGGATTACGCCTGATTTGCTTGCCTGACCACCAAAATGTGAGATCATCTCAAAACGACCATTACTATCCGTCGTGCTAATTGCAATTTCCCCCAATTGCACCGAACGAGAACCACGCCCAAAAACAACATTTGCCCCTTCTACCGGAGCACCTTTGTATGTTACTTCCCCTGTTACAGCAACCGTTGCAGGCAATCCCTGCCCACAACCAGCCACAACCATCACCATAAACGTAAGTACCGTTTTACAAACCAAGTTCAATGGCTCAAAAATTTTCTGTTTCATCACAATGGCTTTCATGTAAATAACTACAAAATTACAGTTCGTTTGAAACTTCATTGCTACTTTTAGTACCCATTGCACCCCATACTCCATACGGGCTCATTGCACCAGAGGCAGGTTCTGCTGAGCTTAAATTTCCGGTACCGATTGCATCGCTGATAAATCGAACTGAACCATCGCCCATCAAGCCGTTTACTCCGCCACTATGGTTACTGCTTGCGCTAAAAACACCCCAACTATCGCCCCAGTTTTCCGAAGCACAAGAGGGACTGTTGGGTGGCAAAATGGTACAAACTCCCGTGAATGCAGGATAACCATCAAACCATTGTACCCCTGAAGGCCGGTCAGTCATTACTGATTGAGTCGTAAGAAATGTGCCATTGCTTGCGGTGCTCAAACAATTAATAGGCATGGTATTTAAGCCCGCAACATTGTTTGCAAAATACCCTTTGATGCTTCTGTTGTTTGAACTCCCAAAGGCTCGTTCAGCCATAAAAAGGGTATTCGACAAACCATCAGAAATATCGGAAACACGAGTTGCGTTTCGTGAAAAAGCCCCGCGGTTACTGGTGTTCCAATGATTGTTTACAATCGTGTCACCCACAGAAACAGCATAACTTCTAGGGCCCCAAGCGGCAGTGCCCCAAATTGGGTTTGGTGGCGGATTGGAAGGGCAGACAAACACCTTAATTTGAGTTACATATGGGGGGTAATTAGATCGGTCTCGGATCGGGCCAAACGGTAAAACGCTGACTCCGCCAAAGGTCCCCGAGTCGCTTAATATGGTGTATGCTGCGTTTTGCTCAATAAAAGGCAAAAGGTGCATCAAACCTGAATTGCGGCCTTCGTTCCCTTGTGGATTCGTACCTCGCGTTCCGTTATTGGTTTCATTAAGGGCTGGGAACTCGCCTTTCAATTGCAATACTCCGTGCAGGGCCAAACCCATTTGCTTAAGATTATTGGTGCAAGTCATCTTGCTGGCCGCTTCGCGAACTTTCTGTACTGCAGGCAATAATAAGCCAATTAATATGGCAATAATCGCAATAACCACCAACAATTCAATCAGAGTAAACCCTTTTCTTAATTTATAAAGAGTCATATTAGCCTCATAAATAAGGGATAAGTTTCAACCTAAGATAATTTACCACAATAATTGTCTGATACTAACAAAAAAGGCCTAGGGTCATTTAAGCACCTAGGCCTTTGAGTTAGTAAACAACGGATATTGTTAGTTAAAATCAGAACCAAGGGCCTGACCATCAGCAGGGTTGATCAGGAAAGCCCAAGTTAAAATTGTAATACCGCTTGAAACAGATTTTACACTTCCATCACCCATAGTAACCG
>CAJCCR010000153.1 GCA_903960945.1 uncultured Planctomycetaceae bacterium | reverse complement strand
GTTCCTCCTCCAACAACGCCAGCGTGCTCTTAAATAGCCTTGCCTTCACTGGGCAGACTGCAAATGTTGGTGCAACGCCTACACCAACGCCTACACCTACACCTACACCAACGCCAACGCCAACGCCTACAGCGCCGTTGATTACTGGAACGCCAACGCCTCCCTCTTCTACTGGTTCTAGTACGGTCAACCTTTATAACCCTGCAACCGGCCAACCCACAGGCACCGCAGTCCCATTCCCCGGATTTGAGGGCCCTGTAAAAGTTGCTTCAGGCGACTTCAATAACGATGGTGTTGCAGAACTTGTCGCAGGCGCAGGCTTTGGCGGCGGCCCAGCTATTGCTATCCTTGATTCCCAAACCGGCGAAGTCATGGAAAGCTTCTTTGCCTTCGATCCAGCCTTCACCGGTGGCGTCTTCGTTGCAGTTCAAGATACAAACGGTGATGGAATTTTAGATATCATCGCAGCCGCTGGCCCTGGCGGTGGCCCAGAAGTTCGTATCTTCAATGGCGCAAACCTCAATCTTCTTCGTTCCTTCTACGCATACGCAGAAGATTTCTCAGGCGGCGTTAGCGTTGCATCCATCGACTTCAACAACGATGGCATCCTCGATCTAGTTACCGGCGCAGGCCCCGGTGGCGCACCCCATGTGAAAGTCTATGATGGTGCTACCAACGCAATCATCAGCCAATGGTATGCCTACCCAGTATCCTTTACCGGCGGCGTATTTGTCGCAGTAGGGGATATCGGTAATGATGGCACCTTTGAAGTTGTCACCGGCGCTGGCCAAGGCGGAGCACCCGTCGTTGCAGTCTGGGATCCCTTCACCGGAGCATTACTTTCTCAGTTCTATGCCTACGCAGAAGACTTCACAGGCGGCGCTCGCGTTGCAATCAACGATGGCAACGGTGATGGAATTGCAGATATCCTCACCGGCGCAGGTCCAAGCGGCGGCCCCCATGTTAAAGCCTTCAGCTTCCCTGCTTTGGATATACTGTTTCAGTTCTATAGCGGTGAACAAACCAACCCAGGCGGCGTCTTCGTGAGCTAATAGGAATAGATAATTGCAACCCCACCCATTATATCTTCAAGCCCACCCACTGCGCTGGGTGGGTCTGCCTTTCTAACTCTCATCATTCAAAAAAAGATTCGTGATATCTGATGTAATCCTTTCGTCTGGTTTTTACCTGTAGAGGAAAAGTTTAGTGTTTAAACTCTTGGGGTATTGTGCCATAATTCTTTTAAGTTAGGTAATTAACTCCCGCCTTGTACTTAAATTGGAAATCAAAATGAACTCACTTTATATCGCTGCGATTTTCGCCGTTTCGTTTTTACCGGGGGCTGAGACCGTTCCGGTTCGCACTATAAAAAGTGGCGCTTGGTCTGATCCCGCAACTTGGGAATCAAAAAAAATACCCAAGGCAGGCGACAAAGTAATTATTCGAACCGGGCACAAGGTGCTTTATGATGTCGCTTCCACAGAAATAATTCGCGGTATGCAAATCGCTGGAGAATTGACTTTTGACACCACCAAAGATACCCGTCTTGAAATCGGTCTGATTCGAGTTCAACCGGGCGATGAATACAGCGAAGAAGGTTTTGAATGTGATGGGCATTTTGTTGCCCCAGATAAAGTTGCGAATATGCCTGTGTTCGAAATTGGTAACGCATCCAACCCTGTTCATGCAGACAAAAAAGCAATCATTCGGCTTCATTATCAAGAAGGCATGAAGAAAGATTCCTGCCCCGCGATCGTTTGTTGCGGGGGTAGATGGGAAACCCATGGCGCAATACTTGACCGATCCTGGGTCAAGTTGGCAAAAAATGCAGTTGTTGATGATAAAACCCTGAATGTTGCAGAAGGAATCAATGGTTGGAAAGTAGGCGACAAAATTGTCGTCACAGGTTCTCGTACCCATGGCACTAAAAAAGATAAATCTGATTCAGAAGAACGCATCATCTCTGCCATCAAAGGTCTGGAAATTACAATTGATACCCCGCTTACCATGAATCATTCGGGGGAGGGGAATTATCGTGCTGAAGTTGCTAACCTTAGTCGAAACATAGTGATTGAATCTGCAAACCCTGATGGTGAACGAGGCCATACCATGTATCATCGCGATTCAACAGGCTCGCTTGCTTATACCGAATTCAGGCACTTGGGTAAGAAAAATACCCTTGGTCGTTACAGCATTCATTTTCATCTCGCGGGTGAATCCATGCGCGGTGGATTTGTAAAAGGAAACTCCATCTGGGATAGCCATAACCGTTGGGTAACCATTCATGGAACCAATTATCTTTATGTTCATGACAATGTGGGCTATCAAAGCATCGGCCACGGATTCTTTCTGGAAGATGGCACGGAAGTGAATAATATTCTGGATCGCAATCTTGCAATCATGGCTAAGGTGGGGAAGAAACTTCCCAAGCAGGTTTTGGGCTTTGATCAAAACGAGGGCGCTGGGTTTTGGTGGGCCAATAGCCTTAACACTTTTACCAATAATATCGCTGCAGAGTGCGGGCTTTATGGCTTCAGATTTGAAGCAACTCCCACAAGTGCGCAGAAACTTGATTTTAAAATCCTCCAACCCGATGGCACTTACAAAGTTACTGATATCAGAACTCTTCCCTTTGTTAAATTTGATGGTAACGAGGTTCATAGTAGCCATGGGCTTTATGGCGTTAACCTAGGTGAGGGTGTCAACCGAGTGGGGCCGGATCTGAGCCATCCTTTTGTGGTGCGCAACTTGAAAATCTGGGATGTCCATTATGCATTCAGGCCTCAGGTTCCTTCTCTTGTGGTTGAAAATCTTGATATCCATCAGGCGTCTTACGGAGTTTATCATCCTAATTTTGACAATCACTTTTACAGGAATGTTTCCATCAGTAAAACCAATACCGAGCCTTTTAATCGTGGCCATGATGACCTTAGTGTTCAATATGGTTTGCTTGCAGTGGATGGGCTTACCTTTGATGATTGCAGATCTGGGGGCATGCCTTTAATCCAGATTTCCGATCAAAACCCTACTGGAAAAGCTCAATCGCACTTCAAAAATCTGAAGGTGGTGAATTGGAATGATAAAAGTGGCGCTAGAGCTGTTGTTAATCTTGGCGGTGGACCCAGATTGAAACCCGAGTTCCCCCATGGCGTTGATGTTTATGTTCATGATTGGTTTGGTGTTGGCAAGACTGCATTGGTCGCCAGCACTCGAACCCAGGATTATAAATCGAATGAGAAAGATTTTAAAAAGGTAAGCTTCTTCACGGGGGATGAATCCCAGGCTAAAGAAGTCACGGATGTACCATTTCCGAACTTCCCCAAGCTTGTTGATGATCTGCCACCATTTTCGGTTATTACCCGAATTCAAAAAGAAGGGGCTAACATTTTGGTGGAAGGTGTTGCCTCTGATAATGGCACGGTCGCAAAAGTTTTGGTTAATGGCAAGGAAGCAACCATGCTGACTCCTGGTTTCGCCACCTGGAAAATTTCGTTGGATGATCTGCCTTCTGGGGCTGAGGTGGAAGTCAAGGTTATAGATGGTGCTGGCAATGAGGAAAAGGTTACCCAAAAGCGCAGGGTGCCTTAAGTTGTTTCAGTTAACAACTTGTTCAAATATTATAAATAAAAGGCATCGAACTCAGGTATTTAGCTGGTTCTCGGGGGGTCAAAAAAATTATTATTTTATTGTTTAATTTCTTGATTTACCTGTTAGACTCTGCAACTGTATGAATCGGAGACTGTAGATTGTTTTGAAGTTTTCACGAATGATACTTCGATCTAAGTTTTCCCGGTTTTCCTTCTGTATGGTATTTTCTGATTCTTGTTTAGGGTCGGTCATATTAAGCAGTGGGATTTTAGGATTTTATTTTCAAGGAGCAGATATGAAGAAGTTTTATGTTTTGGCGTTTACCTTTGCAGCTATGACCCTGCCAGCTTTCGCACAAGAAAAAGCACCAGCAACCAAGGTTGTACCTGAAGCTAAGACCACCACAACCGTTGTTGAAGAAAAGCGTATGCTTAGCCGTTTTCGCCGTGATTCTGAATCACCTAAGCTTTCCGATCGCATCAGCGATAAGCTTGGCAATCGTACCTCCAGCGGTTTCCTTTCTAACCTTAGGAATCGCTAGAACTTTCTGTTTCCCCAGTGGAAACAGCATAGTTTAAATATTGCGCCAACAGTCATTACGATTGTTGGCGTTTTTTTTTGATACCAATTCCTTCCAATTCCCTTTCAATGATTCCATCCTTGACACGGCCATTCCCAAAGGTAAACTTAATTTCTCGAGATTTGCTGTTGGATTGATGATTAAGTATCTGCAAATTAAGATATCTCTGCCTAGGGTCGCATTTTTTGTTCTCTAAACAGCCGTTTATAAGTTCACGTTTTTTAGTTGGTTTTAAGGAACACTATGAGTTATCGCAATTCCGACTCCTGTTTAATTAGTCGGTCTTTTTTTGCCTGTGCGACTATTTGCTTCCTGAGTTTTTCCTTCTCCTCTGCGGCTTTTTCTTTTGATGAACCTGTTGCGAATCTGCCAAAAATTAATTTTGCCCTCGATGTGCAACCCATTCTTAAGGCGCGATGCTTTGAGTGCCATGATTCTGCGAAGCAGCGTGGCAGCCTAAGGTTGGATACATCATCGGGGATAAAAAAGGGAGGTTTGTCCGGGCCGATTGTTAATCTGAAAACACCTGAAGATAGCTCGATTATCCTTCATATAAAGGGTGCAAAAGATTTTGAGCGAATGCCGCCAAAGGGCGACCCGTTGACTGCGATTCAAATTCAAAAACTACTTTTATGGATCATTCAAGGCGCAGTTATACCTTCGGAAATTGTTAATTCTAAATCAGTTTCTGAGACTCTTGGCGGATGGTCTTTTGTTCCAATTAAAAGTCCTTCGGTTCCACTACAACCAAAAGAAGTAATACCATGGGTTCGGAATCCAATCGACTCCTTTGTTCTTGAAAAACTTCGAGCGAATGGTTTAAAGCCATCCCCGGAGGCTGATAAACGAGTCCTTGCACGAAGGGTTTTTATCACTCTAACCGGGCTTTCTCCAACTCCTTCCGAAATGCTTGCGTTTCTTGATGATGCTGATCCCAATGCGTATGAAAAGTTGGTTGATCGATTGCTTGCATCTACCCGATATGGAGAGCGCTGGGCCAGGCATTGGCTTGATGTGCCCCACTATGCAGATTCACACGGGCAAGATCAGGATCGTTTCCGGCCTAATGCCTGGCCTTATCGTGATTATCTGATTCGATCATTTAATGATGATAAACCGTATGCTCGTTTTCTTAGGGAACAAATTGCAGGCGATGTGTTATATCCTGAAGACCCCATGGCTATGGTTGCAACCGGATTTCTTGCAGCAGGCCCCTGGGATGAAAGCGGGCTTCGAGACATCAACGAGAATTCCATTGACCGCCAGATCGCACGAAATCTTGATCGGGATGACATTGTCGCTTCGACCATGACTACATTCGCAGGGCTAACTGTTCATTGCGCTCGTTGTCATGATCATAAATTCGACCCTATAACCCAAGCAGATTATTATTCCCTTCAAGCGGTTTTTGCAGGTATCGATAAAGCGCAACGAGCTTATGACGCCGATCCTGTTGTTGCAAAAAAGCGATCATCTTTGCAATCGGACTTGCAAATGGTTCGCGGATTAAAGGGCAGGGTAGATCCCCGCCTTCTTTCTAAAGAAAAACAAAACGAGGTTGCAACTTTTGAAAAAGATTGGCGCAATGGATCAGGCTCCTGGTCCATTTTGAAACCGGAATTGTTTGTTTCGAAAAATGGTTCATCCTTACAGCTTTTACCAGATAACTCGATTGTTGCCTTGGGCGTTTCGCCTGAAAAAGACACCTACTCGGTGACTGTTTCAACTCCAAAAATTTCTCTTACTGGTTTAAGGCTTGAAGTTTTGACTGATGAAAACTTGCCTTTTAAAGGCCCTGGGCGTGCCATCAATGGCAACTTGCATCTTTCTGAAGTTAGAGTTCGTATCCATCCCAAGGGTAAACCAGACAAATCGATTTTAGTAAAGTTAAAGTCTGCAACTGCTGATTTTAATCAGGAAGGTTGGGGGATTATCCGAACCATCGATGGCAACACCGAAACAGCATGGGGAATACATCCTGAAGAAGGTAAACCTCACCAAGCGGTTTTTGAGTTTGAAAAACCTGTTGGGTTCGAAGAGGGGTCTGTCGTTAATGTTGAACTTGATCAGTTGCATGGCCGTATGCACTTGATAGGCAGATTTCGGCTGGCGTTGACCACTGCCCTTTCTGTAAACGATGCCAACAAAATAATTCCTGCTAATATCTCTACGATTTTAGAAAAACTCCAAGAAAAACAAACTGATCCCCAGCGGGCTGAAGTTGCGCAATGGCTTTGGGAAAATCGAATTGGAAAAGAGTTGGCAATGTTGCCCCCTCAATCAATGGTCTACTGTGGAACCAATCAATACTCACCTGAGGGAAGTTTTCGTCCTGCCATTACCCCGCGCCCAATTAATATTCTTGCCCGTGGTGAGATTTCAAAGCCAGGCGCACTTGTTGCACCCGGTGCCGTTATTGCTGTACCGGGGCTGAAGGCGGATTTTCAAATTCGTGACCTAAATGATGAAGGCCAGCGCAGGGTTGCCCTTGCAGATTGGCTCGCTAATCCTGCAAATATGCTTACCTGGCGCGTTATTGTTAATCGCATCTGGCATTACCATTTTGGCAAAGGCATTGTTGATACTCCAAACGATTTCGGAAAAATGGGTGGCATTCCTTCCCATCGGGAACTTCTCGATTGGCTGGCTGCTGACTTTATCAATACTGGCGGATCTTTTAAAAACCTTCATCGGCTCATTGTTACTAGTAGTACTTTCAGGCAGGCAGTTCAGCACGACCCAACCGCATTTGCCAATGATGCATTCAACAGATTGTTTTGGCGCATGAATCGGAGCAGGCTTGATGCTGAAACTTTGCGCGATACCATTCTTCTTGCCAGTGGTAGATTAGATGACTCCATGTTCGGACCACCTATTAAACATTTTATCATGAAGCCTGGTATTCATGTCACGCCCGAGGCTGATTACGATCGTTATGATGTAGATGCCCCCGAAGCCCGTAGGCGAAGTGTATATCGTTATATATTTCGCACTCGACCGGATCCATTGCTGGAAGCACTTGATTGCCCAGACGCTTCTCAGTCTGCTCCGGTACGATCAACTTCGGTTAGTGCTCCTCAAGCCTTGGTTCTTTGGAACAATAAATTTATCCTACGCCATGCAGAGCATCTTGCTGCTTTGGCAGAATCTTTTTCAACACCTTCGCAACGAGTTCGATTTATTGCACAGCGATTGCTTTGCCGGTTGCCCACCCCTGCTGAAGAAATAGCTTGGCTCGATTATTCACAAAAACATGGATTAGCTAACTTTTCTAGAGTGTTATTTAACAGCAGCGAATTCCTTTTCATTGATTAGCAGGGAGCTTGCCATTAATTTCGATCGACGTAATTTTCTCGGCACAGGATTTAGCGGGCTTGCCTTGTCCCAGCTTCTTGCTTCAACCGATGTCGAAAAACCAAATCCTCTTTTCAATGGAGGGCTTCATCATAAGGCTAAAGTCCGCAGGGTAATTCAGATTTTTCTGAATGGCGGCATGAGCCAGATGGATACTTTTGACTTCAAACCAGAGTTAGAAAAGCGCCATGGCCAAACCGTGGATGTCGGGCTTAAGGCCACTGCAACAGGTACCCCCGGCCCTTTGATGAAGTCGCCTTTTAAATGGAAACAGTTTGGAAAATCAGGCCGTTGGGTCACCGATGTTTTTCCAAACATGGCAGAACATGTTGACGATATGGCGTTTTTAATGGCAATGCAATCCAAGTCGAATGTTCATGGCCCCGCAAGCTATCTTCAAAATACCGGGTTCCTATTGCCAGGCTTTCCTTCCGCAGGTTCATGGATTAGTTACGCTCTAGGCAGGTTGACCGATGATCTCCCGGCTTTCATCGTGATGCCTGATATGCGCGGATTACCTTACAACGGCATGGGTAATTTTTCTTCAGGCTTTCTTCCTGTTTCTCATCAAGGCACGCCTGTCAATCCTGCTTCCCCAGCGCCTATTCCAGATCTGCAACCCCCAGCCGGCAGCAAATTTATCACTCCCGCAGCAAGTGCGGATGGATTGAAATTGCTTAATAATATGAATCAAAACTTTGCAGCAGATCGGTTGGGCGATTCTAGACTTCAAGCACGCGTTGAAAGTTATGAACTTGCTGCAAAGATGCAACTTGCAGCTCCCGAGGTATTCGATCTTTCCCGTGAGACTGCTTTTATTCATGAGCGCTATGGCGCATCCCGCCCAGGTGCTGATGGTGCTTTTTCGCGCAATTGCCTCTTAGCCCGAAGGTTCGCTGAACGAGGCGTTAGGTTTGTTCAGGTATGGAGCGGTGCGGGCGGCCCCAAGAATAACTGGGATAACCATACCAATATTCCAACCGAACTGCCTCCCATCGCTAAGCAAGTTGATCAACCTGTTGCTGCGCTTTTAATGGATCTGAAAGCACGAGGAATGTTTGCTGATACACTTCTTGTTTTTACAACCGAGTTTGGCCGTATGCCCTTCACTCAAAGTGGTGTTGGCCGTGATCATAACGGTAGCACTTTTGTTACTTGGCTAGCTGGTGCCGGTGTTAAAGGCGGCATTTCTCACGGGGATAGTGATGACTTTTCCTACAAGGCCGCTACTAACAAAACTAATTGCTACGATCTTTACGCAACCATCCTTCATTTAATGGGGATCGATCACGAAAAGCTTTCTGTCCGGCATAATGGAATTGATCGCAGACTTACCGATGTGCATGGCGAAGTTATAAAACCCATTCTTGCTTGAATTTAACCCATAACTTCTTCAAGATTCACTAGCCTGCTCGTTTCATTTAATGATTTTGCAGCAGCGTGAATGATTGCGGTTACTTCTAAAATCTCTTGATGCGACACTGGTTCTACCTTTGTTCGTACCATTTCAAAAACTCATCTGTCATTCTGAAAATTTGGTAGTGAAGGCACAGCCGGTAATGGTCATCGATTGCCGGAGTCCATTCGTAGGTCTTCTTCGTAAACGAACCCGAGGTGTGGTAATAAAATTTCAACATGTCAGGCCGGCCATACCAAACTTCGCCTATCATTCTATCTTTGTGGAATTTATTTGCGCGTGATGTTGGCGGCATCAATTGAAGTCATTGCCCCATAGCCAGGTTTCCAGTTACCTTTGAACTCACCCGTTCCCACAATCGTGGTTTTGTCACCCAATTTTGCATCCCATGTTTTTGCCAATACGCCTTCTTTGTCTACTTGCACAACCACCCTGTATTTTCCCGGAGCAAGAGAAGGACCTGATTTTCTCCAAGCAGCTTCCCTTTCAGAACCTTTGGGGGCCATTACTGTTATGGTGTGCTGCCAAGTTTTTCCTTTGCCCCAAACCAAGCGATCGGATACAGCAATGGGCTCTTTCTCCCAATTTCCAAGCTTTTCATCCCACATATATATTGTGGCGAAAAGTAACTTATCACCCCAATCCGCAGGCGTATTCGTAATCTTGAACCAGAGTTCTGTTCCAAACTGCATTTGATTATTGCTTTGCTTAGGTAGGTCTGCTGCTATCTTATATTTGCCACTTTTGATTCGGGCGTAGTCTTCAATCCAATTTCTAAATGATTGATAACCAAGGTCGCCTATTATAAATTTCTTTCCGCCACCATGCTTCACTTCATTCAAGGGCTTTAAAAGTAGCAAGCTTTTTTCAGGATTATCTAAATCAATCAGCTTCGTTTTCGCAAGTATATAATCCATGGTTTCTGCAGGAGTCTTTTTGAACCAAGTAACTCGGTCGCCATGTTCCTTTTGTAATTTAACAGAATCAGGATGCCATGCAGTGTGGCAGTTCATGCAGCGAAAACGCATTGCCCAAATGTTTTGTTCAAACGATTCTAATAAGCGGTCTTTGCGTGCATGTCGGACAATTTCAACAGGCTTTTCTGGCCCGCCTAGTTCTTCTTGTATTAGCTTTGGCATTTTTATTAATGCTTCGTCTTTGCAACAGGCTTTGACCCATTCTGAAAATGCCTTCAGTTCTTCGTCTCGGGTTTTTGCCATAATTATATTAGGCTTAGAATTAGGATCCTTCTTTGAGATAAATTTAAGGATACGCGACTTTTCAGGTTCCTTCATATCCACCAAGCCTTGATCTCGCATCGAAAGAAAGGTTTTTTCCGAAGTTGATAGAATGTAATTTTTTATATCTAAGTTAGCCAGATGGCATTCCGTACAACTAGATGGATTCGGCGACTTAAATATTGGCAGAATTCTTTTTTCGAACACTACTTTTGGGCTATCTGCAGCAACAGTTTCACTCGCCCCGGTGAGCATTAAGAATGATAAGAAAAAGCGATGCATCGCATAGTCTCGTAACGAAAAGATAAACAAAAGCCACAATGCCTGTGATTATAACCTTAGCTTCAGCGAACTGTTTATTAATTTGATTAAACTAGAAAGTGTATAATACTGCTTTGATTGGAATAAAAACAAACCGTTGAAAAATGCTTTTGCATAAAATAAGAGGCCCCTCCCGGATTCGAACCGGGGATAGCGGATTTGCAATCCCCACCTCGATATTCTTAAACCATTGCTATGTATAGCTTTATGTAAATCTTATTTGCCTGTTTACCCCCAGTTTACCCCGTGCTTTGCTTCCTACTAAATTAATTGTGATCCACACCCTCTTTATACATGATAAAAATCATTTTCCAATATTATTTCAAGCTATTTATAAGTTATCTAATATCTTTATTATAGTAACAACAGCCAATTAGAAATATCGTTGCGATAACAAACGCTGTCATTGACTCAAAACTCAATCCAATTAGGCCGCCTCCTATCAAACTGCCATTAATGTATGCCGTGTTTAGTTTTGTTTTTGCTCCCATTGTTGTTCTCCTTAAAAATTGGCCAGCCACTCTTAGTTAATGGCTGGCATAACTCAGATTCATTTCATTCGAACTTCCTGCTCTAACTCTGAATCCAGAATTATCTCAGGTCTTTTATTTCTTGCCTTGATAACCTTGATGCGAAATCCCATTCGCCTAAGTCGTTCAATATCTTCGCCAGTAACTTTCGCTACCGATTTATACAAATCAGATTCACTCATGTTTGCTCCCTAGTAATAAAAAAGGCCCCATGGCTACACGCCACAGGGCCCAAATCTTTGAAATTCAAATCCTCATTAAACCAAAGCTAACTCCGCTTCCTCAGATGGCACCTCTATCAAAAAGCTCATCCTTGATCGCAACAATTCAGAAGCCTGCTGTAAACTGGCTTCCAAATCTTCTCGCTTTTTATCCAGATAAAAGCTGTAGCCTTCGATCTTCAGTTTGGTTGCACGAACTTTATCCTCTGCCCTTCGTAAAGTGTCAGGCCTTGTGTCTTCCCCAAACTTTTGCACCGCTTGCAAATGCTCATCGATGATTGCCTGCAAACCATGGGCTACCGCTTCTTGCACTGCACGATCCCCCTGAGGTGATCCCGCCGGTATGGGGAACCGTTGCAAAGATCCCCCGATGTTCCTAACGAAGCGTTCCACCTTCGCAATAAAATCCTGATGAACCTCGGGCACGAAATAAACGCCCCCTTGATCCCTGATCGAGAACAAGTCTGCGTGCCTTTCGAACAACCGTTGTACAAGTCGGGTTACATCATTGGCAGTCCTTGCCTCCATGCAACGTCCAAACTCTTCCTTTGCAAGTTGCTCAAGCTCTAAGTTTTCTGAGGTGATACCCCCAGAGTACTTATTTAAGAAAAGCAAACTCTCGAAGTGGTAGCTGAACTTCCCTTCTTCAAGTGCCTCTCGTGTGAACTGAAAAGTGATGGTTGCATGATCCTCTGCAACCTTGCGAATGATTCGCTCGCTATCTAGTTTACTGCAGGCCCTTGCAAATGCATTTCTCGGAGCAAGTTCCTTAGCAACGTCGCAATCTAAATCGCTTGCCATCAATCCTGAAAGTAAGTCTGCATGGCTTATTGCAACACCCTGGATTTTCCAAGTGATGATTTCGCCAAGCATCTTCTGTGGTAATTTACCCTCTCCAACCCATGACTGGATTGGAAAAGGCCTCGTGTTTTCGCCCATAGGAGCCTCCTTGTTTAAATGGATAGAATTCGTTCCACACCATATTCCGAAACATCCACCGAACGAATCCGGTGGACCTCATCACTGATTTTCGTTAGATCCACAGGTTCGCTATCAATCACCAAAGTGATTAACTTTGCCTGAACAGATCGTTTCCAATCAATGAATATTTTTGCTAATTTGCCCGAGATGTTGCATGCTGCATCGGTCAGAAAAATCAAATCGGTTTTTCCCTTGGGAGCTTTTAAACTTTCATAAAACTTGGGCATTTCTCGAACCGGAATATCCAAATCCGAACCCATGCCAATGAAAGCTTCTAACCAATCCATCAATGCAACTTCATCCCACTTCCCCAAAGGCAATGGCAAAATCCTTTCGCCACTATCCCCAGAATAAGCAATCAAGGCGCACCAGCGTTTTTGCTGCCTAGCAATCCAAGCAAGCGCTAAAGCCAAAGCCTTTGCAGCATGATTGCGTTCGCCAACCATGCTGCCGCTTTCATCTAAAACAATAATGATCGGGCCTTGGCCCACAGGTTCCGACCCTTGAAACTCTCGACACCAAAGTTGCCTTTCCGTGAACCTTCGCAACACATCCTGTTCAAGAACTGGGTCTAGCAGAGCAACTAACTCCTGAGGTAGCATTCTCCCTAGATCGTTGTCAGCTTTCAGACCAAGCAGTTCATCAAAACCATGCTTGGTCTTCTGCCTTTGCTTCGCTTGTGCAAGCCTTCGAAACTTCCCAGCAAGATTGCAAATCTTGTGCAGCATTTTGCTGGAGCGCACCCTTTTGTAAATCGCCCCAATCCTCTTGGCATCATTACTACCGGGTTGGCCTTTTCCAAATCCAAGCGCTGCTGCAGATTCATGAGCCAACTCAACTTCTTCCTCAGCTTGGGCAAGGGCTTTGCCAATCGCTCGAAGGTTGGAAAACTCATTCTGATCTTTATCCTGGGACGGGGGCTTTTCACTCTGCGCTGCAAACTGCTCTGCGAAAGCTGTTGCTGCAATTTCACTAGCGCAAGGGTGCATCTGTGTTGATGCGTGCAAACCTTGGAATTCGTTAGTTTCCATGAGTTGCTGCAAAAACTTCAAGCGTGAATCATCCACACAAGAAGCATTTAATCTGGGGTCAGGCTCAAATGCTGCTGCATGAAAATCCACCACTGCTTCTTTAGGAATGTT
>CAJCCR010000152.1 GCA_903960945.1 uncultured Planctomycetaceae bacterium | reverse complement strand
GAAGAAGTGTCGAAGTAGGCTTCGCCCTTTAAAGAGCGCATTTCTAAGACCAGAACAATTTCCTTGGGTGCTGCGACATCAAATTCAAAGGTGATTTTCTCCCAGCCAGTTGATTCAGAAATATACTTCGTTTTTTCGCCACTAGAAAGACGCAATCCGACACCCGAATTTGGTTCGTTGCGGTTTTTAACATTCACTGCTTTTGCAAGCACTTCAACCCTGTATTTGCCTGGATCTAAAGCAATAGGCTTGCGCCAGCAACCTACAGAATCAGCAGAGCTGCGTATATATAAGCAGGTTTTGTCTTCGAAGGAAGATTGTAATAAAAGCGAAGGCCCTGTTTCTAAAGCGGGCTTCCAACCAGAAAGATCCACTGTTTTATCTGGTCCAAAAATAGGCGGGCCAGCAGGCATTTCTCCTATTAAGCGTGCGAGAACCTTGCCTCTTTCCGCAAGCCTGTTTTTCATATCGTCGCCACCACCCTTGATATCTTTCAATGGCTTTAATTTTTCCACAACCTCATCGATGCGTTTATTCATTTCGGTCAATAGAAAAGCCTGATTATAAACTTTGCGTAGGGCATCGTTATAACGCCAATACATTCCAGGGCAGGGCATCAGGGCGTTGGCAAGGATACAACTCATTCCACGCAGATCGAAATTTGGATCACCAAACATTTGATCCATTCCCGCAACCAGAAAGACCGCTTTGTTTCCTTTTGAAGGATCAAAATAAATCCTATAGTTGTTGCGATTGCGATTGTAGCCGTCCCAATGTGCTGTGATCTGTTCTAATGCAATGAACGTCCAGAAAGCATCAATATCCACAAGGGCTTCCAACAACAACAATCTCTTGGCTGGATCGGGTTCTTTGCAAGCTACTACGAGTGTTTTTATTGGCGCTTGTTCATCCTTCTGGCCCTTTTTCCCAGCAAGCAATTTCTTGGGTTGGTCGAGGTCTTGACAAAATCCACCATCATAGAGGTTGCCATCGGGCGATCCAAAATTACGCTTGAGAAAAGTTCGATCCAAACCTTCCAATAAGACATAAAGCCCTAGGTCACGATTGTTCAACTTGACCATGGCATGGGTTGCCCGTCCTGTGGGTAAACCAGAATTGCGTGAAAGTTCCCTGCAAATGAGTTCGTTGAGATAAGAGCCATCTTGCACAGAGTTATTAAGATGAAGTTTATCCAAGCCATAGAACTTTTGCCCATCCACAAATTTATCAAAGTTCAGCGATAACGCAGGGCGATCTTCCAACGCACGATAACTTCCCGCTGCGCCTTTTAAATGAATCCCCACTTTGGTGTAAGTCTGCCCACCTTCAACTTTGATTGTGCAGGGCACATAAGTGCGGTCTGCCATCTTCAAGGCCTGTATTTCTTTTGGTTCTATCTCAATTGAAATGCTTAATACTTTTTTCGATGCAAAAAACTCTACCGATGGATCAGGCTTTGCGGGCTTTACAGCCTTAGCTTCGGTCTGCCCAAACAGGCTTAATAGTAGCATCCAAGTAATGATCATATTTTTTATCCTTCCTAATCATTATGTTGCCTGTTTACCTAGCGATTGTCAAGCAATCCCTATGTAGGAAGTTTGGGTTTGACTGGAGCCTTGGTGTCTTTTTCTACAGGATATTGCGCTTTTTGCATTTCCATCTTTGTAATTAATTCATGCATCATTCGCTTTAGTTCTATTGGATTGCTGGCTGCAAGATTCTTTTGTTCAAATGGGTCTGAAGCGAGATCAAACAACTGATAATGCGAATTCTCTGAAACTTCGGAAGGAAAATAATGATAAATGACTTTCCAGTTCCCATTGCGATAGCTGGTGAAGTAATCCGTACGGTGTGGCGAATGCGGATAATGCATCAGAAAAACTTCTTCCCTACCGTTATCTCGATTCCCTGCAAGCAAGGTATCAAGTTTTGCCCCATCAATTACATGGGCTGCTGGAATCGCTTTTCCAGTTAAGGTAAGAATAGTTGGGAACAAATCATAAACAGCAGCTTGCTGAGATTGAATAGCTCCGGCAGTTATAGGTAACTTTTTTTGATTGGGATTATTCGCATTGGGTTTGGCCCAGGCAGCGATGAAGGGAACCCGCATCCCCCCTTCGTAGTGAGATCCTTTCTTTCCTCGTAAAGGTGCAGCACAGGCTACCGCATGCTGGTTTCCAAGGGGCGCATCGGAGCCGTTATCGCCTAGGAAAAATATCAAGGTGTTCTCGCTGATGCCAAGCTTTTCAAGATGATCAAGCAAATCACCCAGCGATTTATCCATACCCTCGACAAGGGTTGCAAATGCCTGTGCCTGTGCATTCTTGCCTGAAGCTTTGTAATGATCCGCAAACCGCGGATCTGAATTGAATGGCGCATGCACTGCGTAGTGCGCAAGGTATAGTAAAAAAGGCTTGTCAGCAGTTACAGCAGCAGAGACATGAGATTTCGCTTCAAGAGTAAGGGCCTCGGTGAGGAAGGTATCGGTGCCATGGTATTTCTCTAAATCGGGTACAGCATGGGAAGCTTTCTTATTTTTATCATTACCATAATTTTGTTTTCCATAATAACTTCCAGGCTGCCCGATCGAAGTGCCTCCAACATTAATATCAAACCCAATGTTCATGGGGTTTGCCCCTTCGAAATTTCTTGGTCCAAAATGCCCTTTACCCACATGAATGGTGCGGTAGCCATCGGCTTGCATTAACGCGGGGAGTGCCACATTGTTTTTGTTAAGGCCTTTCCAATTCCAATCGATTGGGCCTTTAGGGCCTGCATTATTACTATCAGGGTTGATCCAGTTGGTTGTGTGATGCCTTGCTGCGTTCTGGCCCGTCATGATCGAAATTCGGGTGGGCGAGCAGACACTCATTGCGCAAAAGTTGTTGAACCGAACGCCCAGCGATGCAAGCCTTTCCATATTGGGGGTGCGGTAGTATTCATTTAGCGGATACTTCTTTGGCTTGCCTTGGGCATCCGTCAAAAAAGGAACCGAGGTATCCATTACACCCATGTCATCGACCAGAAAAACAATGATATTGGGCTTGTTTGCATCTGCACAAAAAGCAACCTCTGGCATCAGCATCCATATTAATACAGCGCAAACTATTCTTCGAATGATGGTCATTTGAACGGCCTTTCTTAAGTAGTATCCTCACTCAAAATATACCAGCATTCGGGTTTGAAAGTAATCGATTTATGCCTGCCTTTTTTAGGCATACCCTTTACTTTCAGCTTACTTTGCTTGATTGTTGCATCTCCCACGGGTAATCTAAAGTAGTATCACACCGTGTAAAAGTTTTGAGTGGTTGGGAGTTTTGCATGAATCTTGGTTGCTTCCTTCTATTGCTAAACCTCGCCCCTTTCGAAATCAACTTCAAAGAACAAGTCGCGCCCATATTGGTGAAGAATTGCATCGAATGCCATAACTCTTCCGTCACTAAAGGAAATCTCAACCTTGAAACGCTTGCATCCACCCTTAAAGGAGGGGACGAAGGCAAGGCAATAGTTTTGGGCAAACCAGAGGAATCGCAACTCTATTTAAAAATCATTGAGGGAGAGAATAAAAAGAAGCCCGAGATGCCCCGGAAAAAGCCCGCACTCGCAAAAGCTGATGTTGAGAAAATAAAGGCTTGGATCGAACAGGGTGCAGCATGGCCAAAGGAAATCGTGCTGAAAGAAAAAGCCAAAGCGGATGGATCCTTCTGGTCGTTTAAGCCCATCGCCAAGGTAAAGCCACCTATTATTAAGGATGCCCCTGATGGTTGGAAGATTAATCCTATTGATGCTTTTGTTTTTTCGAAGCTGAAGGAAAAAGGAATCAAACCATCGCCAGTAGCTGATAAGCGAACTCTGATTCGCAGGATCTCCTTGGATTTGATTGGCTTGCCTCCCACTTCTAGCGAGGTTGCAGATTTTTTGAATGATGGAAACCCTGATGCTTATGAACGAGTGGTGGATAGGTTGCTTGCATCGCCAAGGTATGGTGAGCGTTGGGCCCGCCATTGGTTAGATGTTGCACGCTTCAGCGAAAGCGATGGCTTCGAAGAAGATATGCAAAGGCCACTGGCATACACATTCCGAGATTATGTGATCGGGGCATTGAATCAGGATAAGCCTTATGATGAGTTTGTACGGGAGCAAATCGCAGGTGATGTTCTAGCTGTTCAAACCGGGGATAGTATTGCAGCGACGGGATTTTTAGTTGCGGGCCCTTGGGATGCTGTTCAGCGGGTCACCCCAAGCAAGCTGGGAAGATTGCAATCGCGTGAAGAACAGCTCGAGGAAATAGTTTCCGGGGTTAGTCAGGCATTTCTGGGTCTGACGGTGCAGTGCGCGCGTTGCCATGACCATAAGTTTGATCCGATTTCGCAGGAAGATTATTACCGGGTGAAGGCGGTGTTTGAGGGTGTGGATCATTCGTTGAAAATAAAAGCCCATGGGTTGCGAAGATTGATGGGAGCAAAGGAAGAGTCTGCCTGGTTAGAAAAAACTGAGCTATTGCGCAAAGAAATAGCAGGGTTGGAAGCTAGAGATTTGGAACTGCAAAAGCAATTGAAGGAAAAGCAAAAAGAACCTGAAGCATTGGCATTGTTGATGAAGGAAAAAGATCAGGTGAAGGCTGGGCTGGAAAAGTTACGCCAGCAGTTAGCACAGAAGTTTCCTGTGCAGATGGGATTTGTAGGCGACCGTGAGCAACCCAAGCCCACGGTTTTATTTAACCGAGGCGATATTAAGGACCCTAAAAACGAAGTCTCACCTGGTGGGCTTCAAGCCATTAAGCTTTCACAAGTTGACTTCCCTAAGGATCTTAATCTTCTCGAAGCACAACGCAGAATCTTATTCGCTAAATGGCTTACCCACCCAGAAAACCCGTTCACCTTTCGTGTGATGGTCAATCGCCTTTGGCAGGGGCATTTTGGTATTGGCATTGTGGATACCCCCAGCGATTTTGGTTTCAATGGTGGTAGGCCCACGCACCCAGAACTTCTTGATTTCCTGGCCTTCGAATTTAAGCAGCAGCAGTACAGTATCAAGGCAATGCATCGGTTGATTGTTACCAGTGCTACCTATAAGCAGGCTTGCATACCCAACATCAATACAAGGGAGGAATATAAAAAGGCCGCAATGGTTGATGCGGACAATCGTTTTTTTTGGCGCTTTCCCTCGCTGCGGCTGGAGGGCGAGGTGGTGCGTGATGCCATGCTTGCAATGGGTGGAAATCTTAATTCCGAAATGAACGGACCAAGCTTTAAACCTTATACAGTAACCCAGCTCAACACTTATTTTTATCATTTGTTCGATAAGGATGAGAACATTTACAACAGGCGGACCATCTACCGCATGCAGGTGATCACCGGCCGTAGTCCGCTTCTCGATGCACTCGATTGTCCTTCCCCTTCGATTACCCAACCTCGAAGAAGCCCCACTTCTACTCCCCTTCAGGCTCTTGCACTAATGAATGATTCATTCGTGGTCAGACAGTCGATGAAGCTTGCAGCAAGGCTCAAAGAACAACAACCTGATTTACAAAAGCAAATCGAACTGGCCTATGAATTCTCTTACTCCCGAAAGCCGAACGCAGAGGAGTTGCAGGCGGGTTTAAATGTTGCAAAAGAGCATGGGTTGGAAACTCTCTGTTGGGCCATTTATAATTCCAGCGAATTCCTTTACAATCATTAGGATGAAGATGTACCCTCATAACGCTGTACCACAAAACAACTGGCTCAATAGGCGAAGCTTCCTTGATCATGCGGGAACCGGTTTGGGCTCGATCGCACTTGCATGGTTGTTGCAGAGGGAATCTCTTCTCGCAGCGCCCGCTTTGAATGGGTTGCACCTTCCCGCAAAGGCAAAGCGCATCATTCATGTATTTTCGCCAGGCGGTGTTAGTCAGGTAGATACCTTCGATTACAAGCCCGAGCTTGAAAAACTTGATGGTACAAAACTTACCTCCAAGGGAGAACTCGACACCTTCTTTGCTTCTCCAGGATTGCTTCGTAAAAGCGTATTCCCCTTCAAGCAACATGGAAAGTCCGGGGCATGGGTGAGCGAATTGTTTCCTCATCTTGCCACTTGTGTTGATGATATGGCATTCATTCATTCGATGGTTGCAAAGAGCCCATCACATTCGCCCGCCTGCTTTCAGATGAACACCGGTTTCACCCTCGCAGGTTTCCCCAGCATGGGTGGCTGGATTTCCTATGGCCTCGGGAATCTCAGCGATAACCTTCCATCGTTTGTTGTGCTTCCCGACCCGCGTGGTTTGGTAAATGGTGGCACAGCAAACTGGTCCAATGGTTTTCTCCCCGCCCAACATCAGGGCACTATGATGAATGGCAGTTCGAATAACCCTATCGCCAACCTTCATAGCCCTGAAAATGTAAGTACTTCTGCAAGGGTTGCAGGATTGAAACTCATTCAAAGTGCCAACAACTCTTATGCTGATGCAGATCCATTTGATTCATCTCTTGCAGCAAGATTAAAATCCTACGAACTTGCGGGAAGGATGCAGACCAGCATTCCCGAAGCGGTAAACTTCCAGAACGAACCAGAACACATCCGCAAGCTTTATGGCATCGATGATCCGGTGATAGGCGCTTCCGCTCGCAACTTTCTTCTTGCTCGAAGGCTTTCAGAACGAGGTGTTCGCTTTGTGCAGTTGTATAATGGCGGGGCACTTGGTTCACCCAGAATCAACTGGGATGGCCATGAGGATGTAAAGGATAACCATCAAAAACAAGGGTTGCTTCTAGATCAGCCATGCGCTGCTTTGCTGAAGGATTTGAAACAGAGGGGAATGTTGGAAGATACCTTGGTAGTCTGGTCAACTGAGTTTGGTCGCACGCCTTTTACGCAGGGTAACAGAGGCCCGCAATCTTTGGGCAGGGATCATCACCAGCATACTTTTACTTGCTGGCTTGCGGGAGCGGGGGTCAAGGCTGGTTCTAAATATGGCGCCTCGGACGAAATAGGCTACAAGGTTGCAAACGATCCTGTTTCCATCTATGACTTCCACGCCACCATCCTTCATCTGATGGGCATCAATCACGAAAAACTTTCTTATTATCATAATGGCATCGCGCGCAGGCTTACCGATGTTCATGGCCATGTTGTAAAGGGATTACTCGCTTGAAATTTATCATCATCCGATTTTCTGTAATACTCTTGCTTACAGCAATGCTAAGCAGTGTAAGTTATAGTCAGGGCAAATCCCCCAAGGATACTTTCTTTCACGAACAAGTAGCCCCGATATTGGTGAAGAATTGCATCGAATGCCATAACTCTTCCGTCACTAAAGGGAACCTGAACCTCGAAACGCTTGCATTCGCTCTTAAAGGAGGGGACGAAGGCAAGGCGATAGTTTTGGGGAAACCAGATGAATCGCAACTCTATTTAAAAATCATCGAGGGAGAGAATAAAAAGAAGCCCGAGATGCCCCGGAAGAAGCCCGCATTAGCAAAAGCTGATGTCGAGAAGATAAAGGCTTGGATCGAACAGGGTGCAGCATGGCCCAAAGAAATCGTACTGAAGGAAAAAGCCAAGGCGGATGGATCCTTCTGGTCGTTCAAGCCCATCGCCAAGGTAACGCCACTTGTTATCAGCGATGCCCCTGATGCTTGGAAGATCAATCCCATTGATGCCTTTGTTTTTTCGAAGCTGAAGGAAAAAGAATTAAAGCCCAGCGCACCCGCCCAGCCTCGCGATTTCATCCGCAGAGCAACTTATGATTTGATTGGCTTGCCCCCTACAATTGCAGAAACAGAAGCTTTTGTCGTGGCCTATAAAGCAAATTCACAACAAGCAATTAACGATCTGGTGGATCGACTACTTGCCTCGCCTAGGTATGGTGAACATTGGGGTAGGCATTGGCTTGATGTGATTCGATTTGGTTAAAGCAGGGGTTTTGAACGCAATGAAATCATCACCAATCTTTGGCCCTTCCGCGATTATGTCATCAAGTCTATCAACGACGATAAGGCCTTTGATGTTTTCATCAGAGAACATCTTGCTGGCGATGTGATTG
>CAJCCR010000151.1 GCA_903960945.1 uncultured Planctomycetaceae bacterium | reverse complement strand
GGGTACCTTTTTCGAGCCTGCCTGTTGTGGGCAGCTTGATTGACTCTATAATCATGTTGGGCCTGGGGTATTTTTTAATCAAAATACTAAGCGCAGAGGCGAGAAGGTATCGGCAACTTGCGCCTGGCTTGCCTAAAAGCCTTAGGTTGGGGCCTGATTAGAAAGAGGGTTGGATGATGAATGATACACGGATAGTTCGGTTGGGTGTGAATATCGATCATGTTGCAACGATCAGGCAGGCACGGCTTGGGCACGAGCCCGACCCGGTTGCTGCTGCAATCATGGCAGAGCTTGCGGGGGCGGATGGTATCACGATTCATTTGCGTGAAGATCGCAGGCATATTCAGGATCGTGATTTAAGGTTGCTTCGCCCGGTGGTGCGCTGGCTGAATTTAGAGATGGCTGCAAGTGATGCGATTGCAGATTTAGCATTGGAACATAAACCCGATGAGGTAACTTTGGTGCCCGAGAAAAGGGCGGAGCTTACTACTGAGGGTGGCTTGGATTTGATTGCTAACCGTAATCAGGTTGAGAAAATCATGAAAAAGCTTTCGGGGTCGGGGATTGTTATTTCGCTATTCATCGATCCGGATTGCGAGCAGATAGAAACTGCGCATGCCTTGGGCGCCCAGGCTATCGAAATTCAAACTGCAAGGTATTCCGAAGCTAAGACCAAGGTATGCATTGATCGCGAGCTAGACGAACTGCGCGAGGCTACCCGCTTTGCCCGTGATTTGGGCCTGCATGTGCATATGGGCCATGGCCTTAACTATCATAATGTGCAAGAAGTTGCCGCAATTCATGGCGTTGAAGAGCTAAATATCGGCCATAGCATCATATCAAGGGCTGTATTATTGGGCTTTGATCGTGCTGTAAAAGATATGAAATCTGCAATTGCCGATGGTGTAGCCTCTAGAGCCAAACGCTAGGCCAAGAATTTTGTGATTTCCCTATCGCAAAAAAAAACACTTTTTGATTAGAATTCAAGAATATGGGCGATTTGGATCTGCATACCCCAATCCCAAGGGGCTTTCGTTCTTGAAGGAGTTATCGCATGGCAAGGAAGCTATCGTTTGTTTTATTTCTTTTTATAGCCAGCCTAAGCATGGCCCAAACCCCTGCGGTAAAAGCCCCGCCAGGCACCGCTGCGCTTGTTAATGGCCAAGCTATTGCGGAAAGTGCGGTTCAACGCAGCCTAGAGCGAATTCCCCCCGAACGCAGAGCCGCAGCCCGCCCTGAACTTATCAATCACCTCATCGATAACATGCTCGTCGATCAGTATCTGATCCAACAAAAAATCGTTGCGGATGTTGCTGAAGTTGATAAACGCCATGCTTTGATGAAAGCGGAAATCGTAAAGCAAGGTAAAGATTACGCCAAGATGCTGGAGGAGTTGAAGCTGAACGATGTAGAATTAAAAGAACATATCGCAGCAGAAGTGCGTTGGGAGAAATACACCGATTCCCAAGCTACCGACAAAGCCCTGCAAGAAATCTTCGAACAAAACAAAGATGTCTTTAATGGCGCCTCCGTACGGGCCCGCCATATCCTTCTTACTGTTCCCCCAACGGATGAAGTCGAATTAGAAAAAGCCCGCCTTCTTATCCTTGCCTACAAAAAACAAGTTGAAGATACCGTAAAAACCGAAATGGCAAAGCTCCCGCCCACCGCAGATAACTTGGCCAAAGAAAAAGCCCGAATCGCATTGCTTGACGAAACCTTTGCCATCATTGCCAAGGATAAATCCACCTGCCCGTCCAAAGACCAAGGAGGCGATGTAGGCTGGTTCACCCGAGATGGCGTGATGGTCGAAAACTTCTCCAAAACCGCCTTCGGCCTTCCTCCATACCTGCTAAGCGACCCCGTCAAAACCCAGTTCGGCTACCACCTCATCCTCACTACCGAAAAGAAACCAGGCAAAGATGTTAAATTCGAAGAACTTAAAGGCGAAGCCAAGGAATACTTCGCTGAAAAACTTCGCGAACGTATGTCCGAACACGTGCGCAAATTCTCGAAAATTACAATCTTCCCCGCCCCACTAGGTACATAACTTAACCTTCAATTACTTAAACCCATGGGTCCCCACCATGGGTTTTTTTACGCCCCTACACCTATACTTTGATTTTTCACTTTCTTTCTTTCTTTCTTTCTTTCTTTCTTTCTTTTCCTTTTTTTTCTCCCTCTTTTTTTCTCCATCACCCAACCCTCTTCCGCTGGAAGAGGGCACTTCGCTTCGCTAGCCCGCCTTTTAATCTCCCCCACTGTTGTTGAATGTTCTCAAGCCCATCCCACTGCGCTGGGTGGGTTATTAAGCTTCGATCGGTGCTTGTATAAAGACGGAGCAGTTGCGACGGGGAAGCCCCGCTGCAACTGCTCCATTTGCACTTTTATGCTTTGCACCAACGGGAAGATAAACAACCAAGGCCTATGTGCCCTGAAGGGGCAGGCTCAACCAGCCTAGGGCATCGCCCTAGGTAAAGTTCGATAAATGGGATTGTTTGGTGTTCGATTTATGCGCCGCCTTAAGAAATGGTTAAAAGTTGAAATTGTGCAATTTGCAGCGGGGCTTCCCCGTCGCAATTGCACTAAAGAGAAAAACCAAAACCGAAAATAACAAAAGCAATGGGCGTAAACATAGACGTGGGCAAGCGAAGCGAAGTACCCTTTTCCCGGAGGGAAGAGGGCAGGGAGTTGGGGGAAGAAAAAAAAAAGAGAAGAAAAGGAAAGAGGTTGAATTAAATACTTGTGGGGGAGCCTTGGAGGAAGGTTTTGGAAACATGGAGGTATTGATCGAGGAGGAGGAGGTTTGCGATTTTCCCGGGGGTGATGCTGCCTAGGGTTTTATCGAATCCTGCGATTTTTGCTGGGGTGAGGGAAGCCATGCGAATGATTTCGGGTAAGGGGGCTTTTGTTGCTTGGTGCATGGTACGAACGCAGTGGTCCATTCCTGCGACGCTTGATGCGAGGGCTTTGCCATCGGGCATTAGGCCAACGCCATCGCGTTTTAGGATGGTGCAGCCTTCATCTTTGTTGCCAAAGATGTATGGGCCATCGGGCATATCGAGTGCACGGTTGGCATCGGTGACTAGGGCGAGGGAATCGGGGCCTTTGATTTTGAATGCAAGCCTTAGGAGTTCATCTGCGAGGTGTTTTCCATCTGCGATAATTTCCGTGGTGAGTTCGTTAAAGAAGAGCGTGGCTTCGAATAAGCCGCCCCGCATGGGGTAGGTTTGCGTAAGCCTTAGCTTGGCTCGGTCGGACATGGCGCAGAACAGGTGATCAACATGGCGAACGCCCCATTGAACAGATGCTTCGACTTGCGAAAAAGTCGCATGAGAATGGCCTGCATTGCAGCGGATTTTCTTTTCAAGGCAGGCTTTGACAAAAGCCTCCGCGCCTGGCAATTCTGGGGCAACACTTGCGGTGATGATCGTATCTGCGTATGTAAGGAAAGAATTGAAGTGTTCGGGGGTTGGGGCAACTATTGGCTCTGCTGGATGGCAACCGCGTGCTTCTGCGAAGAAGTAGGGGCCATAGAAATGCGCGCCTAAAACCTGCGCTGCATCGGTCCAGTTTGCTTTTTTGCTGGCCCTGCAGGTGTCAAGGAATTTAAGTATTGAGGGCATGGTTGCAGCGGTGGAGGTTGCAAGCAGGCTGGTGGTTCCATGTTTTAGGTGGGCTTTGCAGACGGTATGAAAGGCTTCGGGGGTGCCATCCATGAAGTCGCAATTCAATCCGCCATGCACATGAAGATCGATGAATCCGGGGCAGAGGGTATAACCATCGAAGTGCTGGTGATTTTGAATGGGGCCTTGGTAGAGGCCTTTTGAAACTTGGGAAATCAAGCCGTCGCTGATGATCACATGGCCTGGTTCGAGTGTGGAATTTTCTAGTACCACACTCGAAGCGGAGATGGCGGATTGCATGATAATCCTAATGGCGGAAAAGGAATTCCTTGGAGTTAATGAGGGCCCATTGAAGGTCTTCCCAAGCTTGGCGCTTTTCCTTGGATTTCGCCAGGTGATCGTTCGCAACTTTATAGTCTTCAGCGGTGGGCATTCTGCTGAGGGTTGCGAGGTAAAGATCATCGAGGATGAGCTTATCGCTTTTGGATTCTTTGATAAGTCTGGCTATGCGGTTGGAGGTGTTACGGATTTTTTCGTTAATCGTGGGGCCATTGATTAGCTGCAACGCTTGGGCGAGGTTGCTATCGGATTCGCGTTCGCATTCGCAAGCGAGTTCGCGGGCGGGCTGGCCAAAGGTTTTAAGGAAGAGGTGGTTGACTTCGGTATCGGGCAACTGGGTTGCACGGGTGCCTAGGGGCAAGCCAGCAAACTTCTCGGGCACTTCGGTAATCGCACAGATTGAATCTAGCAGTTGTTCTGCGGTTAGAAGCCTGGTGCTTGCGTGTGAGAAGTACTTGCCATCTTCTTGGTTATCTTTGGTGGGCTGGGCGCTTAGCTGATAGGTTTTGGAGTTCATGATAGTACGAACAAGATGGCGGAAATCGAAGCCACTCTTGGCGAAATCTTGAGCTAGTGCAACGAGAAGCTCATCGTTGGCGCTGGGGTTGGATTCGCGGAAATCATCGACTGGGTCGACAATGCCTTTGCCCATGAGGTGGAACCAGATTCGGTTGACGACGGACTTAGCAAAGAAGGGGTTTTCTGGTTTAGTGAGCCAATCAGCAAGGGCTTCTCTGCGGGTTTTGCCGTTTTCGGCAGTCGCGATGGCGCCACCAGGGAACTTTGGAGCCATGACTTTGCCACTGCGTGGTTGGGTGACTTCGCCTGCGCGGTCTTCGTACACCACTTCGCCTGCAGCAACTTTTGGATCTGGGCCAACATCGGTGTTATCTTTTTTAACTTTCACCCGGGCGAAGAAGGCTGCGAAGGAATAGTAATCATCCTGGGTCCATCGTTCGAATGGATGGTTATGGCACTTGGCGCATTGCATGCGGAAGCCAAGGAATAGTTGGGCGGTGGTTTCTGCGAGTGTCTGGGGATCGCGAGAGATGCGGTAGTAATTTGCAGCGGGGTTGTTGGAAGCGCTG
>CAJCCR010000150.1 GCA_903960945.1 uncultured Planctomycetaceae bacterium | reverse complement strand
CCGCTTTAAAGCCTGTGACAAGCTATAAACAATCTTATTATTACGAACCGCAAACCACTTGCTGCAATACTTCCGTGGGTGCACCTGTAATGCCCCAAGTTGCAGCCCCATGCACAACACCTGTTGCGCCAATGGCTCCTGCAGCACCCGTACCGAATCCTAATATTGCACCAGGCGTAAATGAACAACGCGCAACGCCTTCCCCTGCACCCGCAGCAGTAGCCCCAGGAATCAACGAAAACAGGGAACTTGCTCCTAATCCCACCAACAGCAGCAGATCTTCTGTAATCCCCGGGAAAACCGTTTCCCCTGTTGTGCCTGCTCCCCAAGTTCCTTCTTCTGTTAGGTTGGATCGCATTGTTTCTTTAAAAGCAGCTTCCAATCTTCAAGGCAGCGTGGTTACCGCTAATCAGCTTCCTGCTACTAACGCAAAGCTTTTTCTGGTTCACGAAACTATCCGTGGATTAAAAGTAAATGTTAGCACCGATGCCAATGGCATGTTTTCCACTAATGTTGAACCAGGCAACTGGTTGGTTTATCTTGCTGATGTTGATGGCAGGGCTGTTTTCCAAAAGCAGATCGAAGTTAAATCCTCCGAACTTCAGACCATGAAGCTAGTAAGCCGTTAATCTTTTCATCGATAGTTCTTATCAAATGCAGGGTGAAAGCCCTGCATTTGTTCGTTTATACCTTCCTGTTTTACCTAGTTTTACAACAATTGTGTTAAGCTGTTCCGATTATAATAATTGTGATTATTGTGCCTGTACCTTCGCTTGGTTGGGTAGTTCTATTTAGCGCCTTTCATTCAATTGTTCTGCCTCTATGGATCGATATGAATATTACGCAAGCGCATGGATGTGTTTGCTAAAGGTAGGAATAAAATTTTCTCTCTATGTTTTATTCCGCTCTCTACTTTTTTGTGTGAATGTGTTTTGAAAACGTAAGGATTACGAGAGGATTTTATCATGTGGACATCTTTATTTGTTAGTGGATTATTAGCAACTGCGCAAACCCCGCTAGAAAAACTAGCGATTCCAGTTGCCCCTGTTTCTGTTGTTCAAGCCCCAGCAGCTCCTAAAAGCGCAGCTCCTATGGCTCCTTTGGCCCCTGGCCAACAGCCCATGGCTGAAGAAAAGAAAGAAGAAGAAAAGGAAGAAGAAGCAGCCCAAAAGTTTCTGCTTATGAAACTTCTTGATGGCCGTACCGGTGGCGAATTCCTTGATAAATCAGGAATCACCATCAAAGGTTATGCAGATATGAACTATACTGCATCCACTGCCAAGGGTGTAAACCTTCCAATGGCGATGAACTATAAAGCCAACCAGTTCTTGCTTGAACAGAACTCGATCATCATCGAGAAAGCTGTTGATACCAAAGCCAATGAAAGAACTTGGGGCTTTACGATGATGGGTCTTCTTCCAGGTAGCGATTATCGCTTCACCTTGCAGAATAACCTTATGGATAGCCAGCTTACCGACAATAACGGGCAGCCCAACACCTACGGCGTTGATGCTCCCCAGTTCTTTGTCGAAACCTACAATCCTAACCTTTTAAAAGGTGTGGACACCAAGGTAGGCCGCTTCTACACCATCCTATTCAACGAAAGTATCGACCCCACCCAGAATAAACTGGTGAGTCGCGCACTTACTTTCATGAATAATCCTTTCACCCACACCGGTGTTCTTACTGCATCCAAATTGGATGATCGTTGGACAATGTACAACGGTTTGACATGTGGTGCAGACGTGTTCTTTGGACCTTCAGGCAAAGCTTCCTACCTTGGTGGTTTGAAGTGGGAATCTGAAGACGCTGGAACAAACTTCAGCTTGAACACCCAGCTTACCGACCCTAGCTTCAACCAGACCCAAGGTACTGCCAACACTTATGATGTGTTTGAAATTCAGTTCAACCACAAGATCAATGATAAGTGGTCTTATACCTCGGATACCATGTACTCCTTCATCAACAACTGGGATACGAACGCTTCTGGTTCCCCGATTGTTGACAGGGATGGTACACCAAGAGCTTACCAAGGTTGGGCTAACTGGTACGGCTTTGTTAACTACTTGACTTACAATGTAACTGACAAGCTTTCTACCACCAGCCGTGTTGAATTCTTTACCGATACCGAAGGCGTGAAGACTGGCTACACCGGCCTGTACACCACCCTTACCCAAGGTATCACCTACAAAATGTACGAAGAACAATTGTGGGTACGTCCTGAGTTCAGGTATGACAACAACTCCACCTCGAAGGCTTACAACAACGATGGTGATCCATCTAATGGTTTGTTCACCTTCGCAATCGATGTGATCTTACGATACTAACATCGAAAGTGTGAGTAGTAAAAAGCATGAGGCTCGGGGAAACCCGGGCCTCTTGTCTTTATTTATCAGATGTTTTCAATTACTTCAGGTTAGCCTGAACGAGATCAAGAACAAATCATAAGCCCTCAGTTTCTCCCACCCTAACCACAGATTTGCAAAGTTATCCCCATTACAATCTTAGTTGCTTTAATTCGATTCATCCATCTGTATGGTCGATAAGAAGTATAGGAATATCCTCCTTACTTTGTTTTTACATGTTGTTACATAATTTAAGGCTGCGGAAGGGCGTTTGTCTTGTTGCTATCTTTGTTCATCACCGGATTATTAGCAACTGCGCAAGCACGGTTGGAAAATCCTGCAATTCAAGTTACTCCTGCGCCCATGGTTCCAGCGCCTAGTAGTGCAACCCCCGTGGTTGAAGAAAAACAAAAAGAAGACGAAGCCCAAAAGTTTCTTCTTATGAAACTTCTTGATGCCCGTTCCGATGGCGAGTTCCTTGATAAATCAGGGATCACCATCAAAGGTTATGTAGATATGAACTATACTGCATCCACTGCAAATGGTTCAAACCTTCCAATGGCGATGAACTATAAAGCCAACCAATTTTTGCTCGAACAAAACTCGATCATCATTGAGAAAGCTGTTGATACCAATGCTAAGGAAATGACCTGGGGGTTTACCGTAATGGGCATTCTTCCTGGCAGTGATTATCAATTCACCGTGCAAAACAACCTGATGGATAGCCAGCTTACCGACAATAACGGGCAGCCTAATACCTATGGCGTTGATGCTCCTCAGTTCTTTGTCGAAACCTACAATCCTAACTTTGCTAAAGGTTTAGATACGAAGGTGGGCCGTTTCTATACCATACTTTTCAACGAAAGCATCGACCCCACCCAAAATAAACTAGTGAGCCGCGCACTTACTTTCATGAATAATCCTTTCACCCACACCGGTGTTCTTACTGAAACCAAACTTGATGATCGTTGGACATTCTACAACGGTTTAACTTGTGGTGCAGATGTGTTCTTTGGACCTTCAGGCAAAGCTTCCTACCTTGGCGGTTTGACTTGGGCATCTGAAGACGATGGAACCGACTTCAGTTTCTACACTCAGCTTACCGACCCAAGTTTCAATAGTTCACAAGGTACTGCCGACACTTTTGATGTGTTTGAAATCCTGTTCAATCACAAGATCAATGATAAATGGTCTTTCACTTCGGATACCATGTATTCCTTCATCAACAATTACAATTCGGCTGTCGCAAAAATCCCGCTTATTTCAACCATTGTTAATGGAAATCAACCCCCGACGAATTACCAAGGTTGGGCTAACTGGTACGGCTTTGTTAACTACTTGACTTACAATGTAACTGACAAGCTTTCTACCACCAGCCGTGTTGAATTCTTTACCGACACTGAAGGTGTCAGAACTGGCTATACCGGCCTCTACACTACCCTTACCCAGGGAGCCACCTACAAGATGTACGAAGAACAATTATGGCTTCGTCCAGAGTTCAGGTATGACAACAACTCCACCTCGAAGGCTTACAACAACGATGGAACCCCATCTAATGGTTTGTTCACCTTCGCAATCGATGTGATTTTAAGATACTAACATCGAAAGTGTGAGTAGTAAAAAGCAAGAGGCCCGGGTTTCCCCGAGCCTCTTACTTATTTATAAAATGGTTTCAATTACTTCAGGTTGGTCTGAATGTAATCAAGAACTTCCTGAGGATGAGCATCAGGCTTTACCGTGGTGTAGATTTTCTTTACTACGCCTTCCTTATCGATCACATAAGTGTAACGCGAAGCCATGCCGGATTTACTGAGTGCGCCGAAAGCTGTGGTCACTTTCTTTTCAGGATCAGCAAGCAATGGGATTTCAAGCTTCTCTTTTTCAACAAACTTCTGCTGCAATTCAACGGTATCAGTGCTGATACCAAAAATCACGGTATCAAGCTTGGCGAATTTTTCAACGAGTCCGCTGAAACCGCACGATTCCTTAGTACAGCCACCAGTCATTGCTTTAGGATAGAAGAAAAGAACAACATTCTTCTTACCTTTGAAATCAGCCAAATTAACTTTAGCTTCTTTGGATTTACTTGCAGCGCTTAATTCCACCATAGGGGCAGGCTTGCCTTCTTCCACTTTATCTGCTGCCAATGCCATCACGGTTACTCCTAAAATCCCTGCGAGGGATAACAAAAATCTCTTCATTTACTTCTCCTGATTTTGTTGAACAAAAGGTAGGACCACAGATAATGATCTTCTTACAAAAAAGAGGCCTTGGCAAGTTAGTAATGCTAGAAATTTAAAATGTAGGCATAAAAAAAGCTGCCATGCCCGGAAGACGCATGACAGCTTAAATATAAATCAAACAGAATCGGGCTTATTTGCCACCACCAACTGCTTTTAAAGCATCGTCCACTTCTTTGATAAGAGGAGCAATGGTTTTAGTAAGATCATCCATTTGATTGGTACCTTGAAGGATGAGCTTAGGGTTGGCTCGCTTGCGCATTTCTGCAAAAGCAACAGGGATCTCTGCCGCAATCTTCTTCTCAATGATTTCTGCGGTGATCTTCTCGCGCACCGATTCCAAATTAATGGTGGTATCTGCAGGGATGCGCTTGTCACATTTCACAATGATCAATCCTTCAGGGGTGCCAATCACAGGGCTAACTTCATTAGGTTGAAGAGCGAAGGCTGCTTTTTCAAGCTCATCATTGCCCGTGGTGTTTCTTGCAATAGGCCTGATTTTCCCAGCAGTTGCAGCAAGGGAAGAACTTTTCTGATTCTTCGCTGCCTTGTGGAATTCTTCTTCGGAATCTCTTAATCTAGGGTAATCAGAAAGCACTGCTCGTTCAAAACCTTTTTCATACATCACAATTCTACATTCAACTTTTTCACCATAGTACGCATCAAAGGCTTTCTTAATATCTTCATCGGTTACCTTGACTCTGGAACGAACCAACTTGCTCAACATCAATTTTGGGCGAATCACATCTTCTTTCCATTCATAAAGGTTCTTGCGATAATTTTTAAGCACCTTATCAACGAATGTCTTGCGATCAACATTCAAACCCTTCAAATCTTCGGAAAGGGAGTTTTCAACTTCTGCTGCAGTGACTTCAATACCAGCCTTACGGCATTCGTTATCGATAATCTTTTTATTGCAAAGCAAGTCGAGCCTTTCGGTGCCGTAACGGGCGATCAAATATTCGCCCAACTCTTCACGGGTAACCGGCATATT
>CAJCCR010000149.1 GCA_903960945.1 uncultured Planctomycetaceae bacterium | reverse complement strand
CGT
The DNA here is from genome assembly GCA_903960945.1 of uncultured Planctomycetaceae bacterium. Lineage (GTDB taxonomy): Bacteria > Planctomycetota > Planctomycetia > Gemmatales > Gemmataceae > UBA969. Next base: position 1,825 of record CAJCCR010000149.1, on the reverse strand, counting down.
TTAGCCTGCAATTCGAGAAACGAGCTTGAGATGTTAGTTTCCTCAGGGTTAGGCGCCCTTCCAAAAGCGAGCTTGTAAGCCAAATCGATTCGTTTTTTAGGATCGGGCTCTTCTTTGTTAAGCCTCTCCGCAAATGCTCGTGCGCGAGCCAGCATAAGGGGGCTATTGATAAGTAATAAAGATTGAACGGGGGTGGTGGTGATCTGTCTACTAGATGCGCTGCTGAACCAATAGGGGGCATCGAAAACATCGAGCAATGGGTCGCGGTTGTTGCGGATAATTTTGGTATAGATGGATCTACGGGCATCAGCACTTGAAGCACCGGGCCCTCCTGACTGCAACTTGATTTCGCCCGTGGTTGCATAAATTGCATCGCGAATTTGCTCTGCGTCCAGCCTTTTAATAGTGCCGTGCCAAAGATACTTGTTTTCTGGGTCGATCACCCTGTTGGCTTCCAAATCAGGATGATTCGAGCTTTGACGATAGGTTGCAGAAGTAACCATCAGGCGATGAAGTTTCTTCAGGCTAAAATTGTTTTCTGTGAAGTAGGAAGCAAGCCAATCGAGTAATTCTGGGTGCGAAGGTGGGTCACCCAATTTGCCAAAATCGCTGGCATTGGAAGCAAGGCCTTTGCCGAAATGTTGCTGCCAAATCCTGTTCACCATGACTCTTGAAGTGAGCGGATTATTTTTGTCCGCAATCCAATTGGCAAGGGTGGATCTTCTGCCCGAGCTTTTCAAACCATTAGCGGGGGCGTTAATAAGAGCAGGTTTATCATCAAGGATGGTCAGGAAGCCCGGTTCGATATTGGTGTTTCCCTTTTTCGGAATGGTTATTTCTGCTGCAATAGGGCCGACATCCTTCACTACCAATGGCCTTGGAAGTGGTGTGGGTTTGAGGTTGTCGAATGCAGATAGCTGTTTCTTTAGTGCGAGATATTTTTCTTTTTCGTCTTTCTTGATGTGAGTTTCAATGCGTTGGAATTCGTAGAGTGCCTGCCTGTAAGAAAGTTCAGCAAGTTGATGCTCGAAAGTGGTTCGCTCAGAAGGTTTCTTGCGCATCATGGCCTGGATATCTAGCGGGAATCTGGTGATCGCACCTTCCTCGGCCTTTTTGATGGAAGGCTTTTCAATAGCTTCGATTTCTTTCCGTAAAGCTTCGGTCTTGTCTTCCCATGCCTTTAATTTTGTTTGATAAGCTACTTTTTCTTCCGTTGTGCCTACATCAATGTTTTCTAAGGGCAATACGCCGCTAAAGAACGCGCGCAATCTGAAATAATCCTTCTGTAAAATAGGATCAAATTTGTGATCATGGCATCTTGCACATTGTAAACCCATACCCATGAACACATCGCTTGTGGTGTCTGTCAGATCATCAAGAATGATGTTCCACTGGGTGCGCACATCGCGCTGGTTGTATTCGTAAATCCAATGGCGGAGGTAGCCGGTTGCAATAAGGGCATTGGGGTTATCTGGGAAAAGCTCATCGCCCGCAATTTGTTCTTTGATGAAAAGATCGTAAGGTTTATCTGCGTTGAAACTATTCACAACATAGTCGCGGTATAGCCAGGCTTGAGGTCGGTACTCATCGAGTCGATAACCATCGCTTTCAGCGTAGCGGACAAGATCAAGCCAGAACCTTGCTGATCTTTCACCGTACTGTTGCGAATTCAAAAGATGATCAACCATGGAGTCGTAGGCGTTTGGAGATTGGTCGTTGACGAAACGATCGACCTCGGCAGGGGTGGGGGGTAAACCGATGAGATCGAAATAAAGCCTTCTTACAAGAATGCGTTTTTCAGCTTCAGGTGCAGGGGTTAGTTTGT
>CAJCCR010000148.1 GCA_903960945.1 uncultured Planctomycetaceae bacterium | reverse complement strand
GCAAACGGCATCGAGAAGAGTAGTAACGAACAGGTATACCAACCCGCTAACACTCTTTATTCACGGACTTTCATTGCACTATTGATTGCCCAGTTTTTTGCTGCGTTCAATGATCAAGCAATTCATGCTTCCGCAATGTTTTTTGCAATCAACAAATCGATTTTGAATGAAGCCCAAGCTATATCCCTTATGCCCATTCTTTTTTATGCACCTTGGGCAATCTTTTGCACTTTGGCAGGATACCTTGCGGATCGTTACAGTAAGCAAAGTTCTTTAATATTTTGGAAAATAGCTGAACTACTAATCACCGCAATTGCATTACTTGGATTCTGGCTGGGTAATCAGGATTACGATGAAGGCCCATGGATTGTACTTTCCACGGTATTTCTGATGGGCTTGCATAGTGCTTTTTTTGTACCTGCAAAATATGGCATCATGCCCGAAATCCTAAAATCGCACCTGCTTTCCAAGGGCAACGGTTTACTTGAATCCCTCTCGTTTCTTGCAGTAATCTTAGGCACCGTTTTTGGCGGAGTATTATCCTACCATTTCAAAGGGCAGGAATATTGGATAGGCATTATCCTTTTCATTCTTGCAGCAATCGGCGTCATCGCTAGCCTTTGGATCGAAAAAATCCCTGCTGCTAATCCCGATCGAAAGTTCCCACCCTATATTTATCAACCTGTTTACGCCAATCTTAAAGAAATGTTCCGCTCGAGACCATTAGCTATTGCAGTCATTGGCATTGCCTTTTTCACGTTTATTGTCGCATTTAGCAGAGCCACCATATACATGCATGGCGAATCTCAACTTCCCAGATGGAGCGAACAGGAAACAAGTGTAATAGTAGGGATGGTTGCACTTGGAATAGGATTTGGCAGCCCTCTCGTGGGATACCTTTCGGGTGGAAAAATTGAAATGGGCCTTATTCCAATTGGAATCATAGGAATGGTTTTTGGCCTAATTGGGGAAGCGCTGTTTCTTGATCACATTGGATTTCTTATTTCCTTTATCATAACAACAGGGTTCTTTACGGGTTTTTATGTTGTTCCGCTTTTTACCCTATTGCAAGATCGCGCGCCAAAATCGAGCAAAGGCGATGTCATCGCTACAAGCAACCTTATAAATGTTACGGGGGCAATTCTTGCTTCTTTTTTATTTTTTATCATTGTAAAGATGGCTCATTTGTTTGGGGTTTGCCCAGAAATCCAACTCCACAAAATAACTGAGGGCAATCTTAAATCCATTGAATTGAGCCACGGCAGGCCCATCAGTTATGAACTAAGCATTACCACAATTGATGGCAACAAAATTGATGGCAACAAAACCGAGACATCTTTCAAAATCTCTCCGACAACCGCCATTGATAAATTATCAGAAGATGTAGTGGTTGGTGCTGCTATCGTAGAAAAATCGTATCGCCTTGGGGGTGTTGAACACAGGAAGCTTTATGAACAAAACGAAAGCCAGCCCGCCATGTTCGATAATCATTTTCTACCCAGATACCTTTTTCTTGTCGCTGCTTTTTTCACTTTAGCCACTCTTATCATTATAAGAATACGCATGCCTGATCTATTTCTTAGAACAATCCTTTGGGGGTTCTTTTTTTCGAAATACATTTTAAGAGCCCATGGCTTACACAATTTAAAAAGCCATGGCCCAGTTTTAATTGTTCATGAGGGAAACAACCTTGAAGATTCTTATTTGATTCTTTCAGCAACCGACCGAACCCCAAGAAATCTATTCCATGCAAATTCTTCTGGGGAAAACATCCCTGCCTTAATCAATCGGTTGGCCAAAAAACACAGTCTGGCTTGGTTAAATTCTAACGAATGCTCCACAGAGGAATTAACCAAGATAATTGCAAAATCTTGCAAAAACATTGCAAAGCAGCACGCCATTTCACTTTCTTTAAACGGACCTTGGATTAATGGCATACTAGAAATGATTAACGAATTGAATATTCCTGTGGTCCCTGTACTTATCTCCCGCGAGCTAAATCCAAATACCAAGGCGAAAAACCTTGTCTATGTTAATTTCGGCAAAGAAATTAATTCAAAAGTAAATCTGCAATTGCTAGTCTTAGCCTGCAGAGAAATTAAAACCCCGGTTAACGGAGAGACTCCAACGGCTTGATTCTCATTGCAGATAATGCAGGTAAAAAGCCACCTACCATACCCATCGCTACCGCAAATAGAATTCCACTAAAAATAAGCTTCATATCTACGGTAAGTCGAAGGAGGATGTTTTTACCACCACCTGCACCACTACTCATAATACTACTTGCAGTAAAACCATCTGCAAAACTTCCGACAATACAACCCAATACACCGCCAAAAAATGAAAGCAGAATGGCTTCAAGAAAAAAGGAAACCAGTATTTGCCAAGGAGCAAATCCTACGATCCGCAACACGCCAATATCTTTGCTTCGCTGGCTAATTGCAGCAAACATCGTGTTCATAATTCCAAAAACACCACCGATGGCAACCACTGCTGCAACAAATAAGATCGCAACAAGAAATTGTTTATTAGTGTTATTTAGTTTGTCGTAGTAATCTGTTTCTACAAACGCCTGCAAAGCTGCTTTTTTAAAATTCTTTACAATATCTGTAGCAGTGGTAGACGCAACTTCTTTGCTATCTGTTTTAATAACAAGGGTAGTATATGTAACCTTCCCGAACCTTTCTGCAACAGTTTTCCATTTGGCCCAGATTTCAGAATCAAAAGTAGAACCACCTGAATCCATAATTCCTGCAACAACCCAATACTTATCTCCCATGTTAAAAACATCACCAACCTCAAGGCTTGGCTTCATGTAATCAGGTCCGATTTCCTTAGCAATACCCTGACCTAAAACAGCTTCTGTAGCATTAACTTTTCTGGGTTCCTTACCAGGTTCTGAAACAGTAACTTCCCTAACCCCACCGCCAGCATCCCCAGTGGAAAACCAGTCTCCAGACTTCAAAACCAGATGATGAACTTTCCCGGATCTTGCAGGATCGAGAATCCCACGGACCTGAATAAATCTCCTGCGTCTATCGCCTTTACGAGCATGCAAGGGGATAGGCTGATTAACAATCACATAAGTTTCCCAACTGGTAAGAGGTTTTCCCAATTCATCACGGCTCACACCAGGATTAAATTCAATTTCACTAACATCGCTATAACCCAAGTTGCTAAAGATTTCATCGGTGGCCCCATCCGAAAGCACAATGATATTTTCAGGGTGGCCGCTACTCTCTGTCAATTTGTACATCCCATTAACAAAGGCAAGCATCACAATAAGAACGCCAATCACCATGGTGAACGCGAGTGCGGTCAT
>CAJCCR010000147.1 GCA_903960945.1 uncultured Planctomycetaceae bacterium | reverse complement strand
GATGCGTACCTAATGCAGATTCAATCTCCATGGTGCTTAATCGATGCCCTGCAACATTCAGCACATCGTCCACACGGCCCATCACCCAGATGTATCCATCTTCATCTTCGCGTGCGCCATCTGCAGTAAAATAGGTATTGGGTATGTGGGACCAATATTGTTCTTTATAACGAGCGTCATCGTTGAAAATAGTGCGGAGCATCGATGGCCATGGCTGCCGAATGACCAAAAAGCCTCCCTGATTAGCAGCCACTCTCTTACCGTGTTGGTCCACAACCTCAGCAATAATACCAGGCATTGGTTTGGTTGCAGAACCTGGTTTAGTTGGAACTGCACCAGGCATTGGGGCGATCATCATCGAACCAGTTTCTGTTTGCCACCAAGTGTCAACAATCGGGCAGCGGCCTTTTCCTATCTTTTCGTGATACCACATCCAAGCTTCGGTATTGATGGGCTCGCCCACAGAACCAAGCAAACGCAAGCTACTAAGATCATGAGAATCGGGCCAATGATCGCCCCATTTGATAAACGCACGAATAGCTGTTGGGGCAGTATAAAAAATACTTACCCGATACTTTTCAATGATCTCCCAGAAGCGATCTTCTTTAGGGTGATTAGGGGCACCTTCATACATCATCACCGTTGCGCCATTACATAACGGCCCATACACGATATAGCTGTGCCCGGTAATCCAACCTACATCTGCGGTACACCAATAAACATCATCTTCTTTAAGATCAAACACCCACTTGTGGGTTGAAGAAGTTCCTAAAAGATAACCTGCAGAAGTATGGAGAATACCCTTTGGTTTGCCTGTAGAACCGCTGGTGTACAGAATAAAGAGAGGGTGTTCGCTATCAAAAGGTTCTGCTGGGCAATCGGCGGAAGCCTTGGCCACTTCTTCGTGCCACCACATATCCCTGCCAGCCTTCATGTTGACGCTTAAATTACATCGATTGAAGACCACAACTTTTTCGATGGTAGGTGATTTCTCGAGCGACTTATCAACATTTTCCTTGAGGGGGATCACTTTCCCTCTGCGCCAGCCGCCATCTGCAGTGATCAATATTTTTGCCCCCGCATCATTATTTCGGTCTGCAACAGCATCTGCGCTATAGCCACCGAAAATAACGCTGTGGATTGCACCGATCCTTGCACAAGCCAGCATTGCAATTGCAGCTTCAGGAATCATTGGCATATAAATCGTGACTCGATCACCCGACTTGGTGCCAATGTTTTTTAATACATTTGCAAATTTACAAACCTCGCGATGCAGCATCTGGTAGGTGATGATACGTTGTTCACCAGGTTCGCCTTCCCAAATAATTGCAGCTTTATTATGCCTTGGTCCATGGAGATGGCGATCGACGCAATTTGCGCTGCTGTTTAATTTGCCCCCAACAAACCACTTGGCATGTGGCGGATTCCACTCTAGCACCTTGTTCCATTTTTGCATCCATTGAAGGGTTTCGGCTTGCTGGCCCCAGAATTTCTCTGGGTCTTTTGCAGCATCCTGCCAAAGTTTTTCATACTCAGCCATGCTTTTAACATGGGCATTTGCTGAGAATTCTGCAGGCGGAATGAATGCCCTAGTTTCTTTGAGAACGCTTGTAATATTACCCGACGATGTTGACATAACTTGACCTTCAATTTTATTTGGGAGTAAAACTCAAAGACCAAGTATTCCAATTTTACCTTCGAGGTCAAGCCGAAACAGTATAAAAACTTCCCCTGGCTTGAATCAAATCAAGTTTTCAACAACTTTGGCTTTTAAACTGCCAATCTTGTTGACCCGGGCCTAAATCCGCCAAATAATAGCAACTTATTCACTTACCCTTAAAGAGGCTTTGATCATGCGCTATTTCAAACTATCAATCAAACTTTCCATGGCGGCAGCTATTTGTTTATTTGCTGCGCTCAGTCCGATTTCTGGCGAAAGTAAAACCAATGACGGACTTCAAACTTTATTTATTGGAACTTACACAGGGCCAAAAAGTGAAGGCATCTACAGCATGCAATTCAACCCAGAAAACGGGAAACTCTCGAATCTTTCTGTCGCTGCAAAAACCGAAAGCCCCTCTTTCCTCGCACTTGATATCCCAGGAAAAAAACTTTACTGCGTAAATGAAGTATCCAACTTTAAAGGAGAGAAAGCGGGCGGTGTTTCCTCTTTCACCTTTAAAAACGATGGCAAACTAGAACTTGTCAATCAGGAATCCAGTGTGGGCACCGGCCCTTGCCATCTTTCCATTTCCAAAGATCGAACCCATATTATTGCTGTGAATTACGGCGGAGGAAGCACTTGCATGCTGCCCGTCGACCCTATGGGAAAGCTTTCCAAAGCCTCCGATTTCATCCAACACAAGGGTTCAAGAATGATCAAAGGAAAACTCGAAACCCCACACGCACACTCCGTCCAGATTTCTGCTGATGGAAAATATGCGGTGATCGCAGATTTGGGCTTTGATAAGATCTTTATTCACGAAATTGATACCAAGTCGGGAAAACTTACACCGTTCAAAGTTCCATTCCTTGAAACCAGACCAGGCGCAGGCCCTAGGCACCTAGCTTTCCACCCTTCAGGTAAGTTCCTTTTCGTCGTTAACGAATCGAACTCCACCGTAACTGCTTTCCGCTGGTCCCCCGAAACAAACGATTTCAAGACTCTCGCCTCCGCTTCCACACTCCCCAAGGATTTCAAAGGCAATAACTCCACTGCTGAAATCGTGGTCCACCCCAATGGTAAAACCATTTATGCTTCCAATCGGGGCCATAACAGTATTTGTGTTTTCAACTTCGATTCTGAAAAAGAAACCTTGGAAGCTACAGGCCATGGTGCTGAAAAAATCAGCACTCCCAGAAATTTCACCCTACATCCATCAGGCAAATGGTTGCTCGTAGGAAACCAAGCCAGCAACTCGATTGCGGTTTATAAAGTTGGCACGGATGGGGCTCTTTCTTTCTCGGAACTTTTCCAAGATATACCCAATCCCATCTGCCTACGATTCTGGATTCAGTAAAGATTGATGGTATTAGTTGCAAAATTCCTTAAAATAGTAATCATGGTAAATTTCCCTTGCGGGATTGCGCAACTAATGCCTGATTCTTTCCTTCATTCTGAGTCTGATTGGAACTCTGGGAAGAATGCGTCTGGGCCTAGTCCTAACAACCATAGTTCTTTAAACAAAAGCTATCTAAAGCGCTACAGGATGGAAATTGATTTCAACCCAAAAGACAAGGTATTTGTCCCGCAATTGCCTGAAAATTACGCATGGCAGGAATGGACTTGGAAAGTCCAAGAATTGCACGCGGAAGTTATCTTTGGAAGCTTCCATAAAGAATTAGACTGCAAGATTTTTAGCAGTTTCCACACCCCGGGTGGGTGCAGCATGTTGATGCGGGAAATCTGCTTAAGAGCTGAATTTGTTCCGGAGGCCACTTGGCTTATCCAAACTCCTGAAGGGCCATGCGGCTCAATTCAGGCGATTATGCAAAAAGGAAAAACCTTGGCTATCCAAAATGTTGGCGTTACTCCAGAACACAGAAAAAAAGGACTCGGTAAAGCTCTTTTACTCAAACTTATGTCTTCTCTTGAAAGCTACAACCTGAATAAAATTACCCTTGAAGTTTCAGCTCAAAATCTGGCAGCTATTCAACTTTATCGAAACTTGGGCTTTCGAAAAACAAAGCTGATCTATAAAGAGGTTCTATCTTTTTCTATTCCTTCTTGATGCTTTTCTAACAAAATCGCAGCATTTAACAGGCGAGGCAAACCTTGGCAAAACAAGTTTTTCACCACACTTTTGACAACGGTCTTACTCTCCTTGCGGAAAATATGCCGCATGTCCGTTCTGCCACTGTCAACATCATCGTACCCGCCGGTTGCGCTTATGATCCTGCAAATATGCCTGGTATCTCTTCCGTACTATCTGAAATAATCCTCCGTGGTGCAGGCAAAAACAATAGCAAGGAACTTTCGCTTGCAATGGATGGCATAGGCCTCGACCGCAGTTGTTCTGCCGGAACCAACCACATTCGCCTCTGGGGCGCCACCCTTTCCCGCAACTTACCAAAAACAATTGATCTTTTTGCAGATATCATTCTTAAACCGCATTTACCCAAATCCGATGTTGAATCCGTGAAAATGCTGGCCGCCCAGGAAATCATGTCCATCGAAGATGACCCCAAGCAAAAGGTAATGCTGGCACTTAGAAAAAACCATTTCCCTTCACCTCTGGGAAATGATAGGCGCGGTACACTTGAAGGGCTAAAGGCCATCACTCATGATGCCCTCTCCAAGTTTTGGAAAAAGAATTTCAGGCCCAGCGGAACGATCATTTCTGTTGCAGGAAACATCGAATGGGAACCCTTGAAAGCACAAGTCGAAAAGTTATTCGGAAAATGGAAGGGTAGCGATGTTCCTGCTCTAAAACTTTCACCTGGAAAAGGTGGCAAAAGCCATATCAGTAAAGATACCCAGCAAGTCCAAATCGGGATTGCCTACCCATCCGTTACTTACGGGCACAAGGATTTTTACGCTGCAATCGGCGCAGTTAATGTTCTAAGCGGCGGCATGAGTTCGCGTTTATTTACCGAAGTAAGGGAAAAACGCGGTCTTTGTTATTCAGTATGGGCCTCTTACCAAAACTTCAAGGAAGTTGCTGCGGTTATCTGCTACGCAGGAACCACCACCGATATGGCACAGGAAACTTTGGATGTAACCCTCAAACAAATTGCAAACCTAACTAAAGGGATTAAGGAAGAAGAAGTAAAAAGACTTAAAATCGGGCTCAAATCTTCCATGCTGATTCAAGAAGAATCAAGTTCTGCAAGAGCTGGTTCTATCGCTGTAGACTGGTACTACCTCGGCAGAGTCAGGCCACTTGAAGAAATACAAAAAGCCATTGATTCTATCACCACTAAATCGATTCTGAGCCATGTTAAAGAATACAACCCAAAGGAATTCACAATTGTGACTTTGGGAAACAAACAACTAAAGTACGGCAAATAAGCTGTCATTTATAAAGGAATAACCATCGTGACATTTCATCAGCAGCAATGCTCAAACGGTTTGACAATCATAGGCGAAGTGATTCCCGAAGCTCGATCTGCAGCCGTAGGATTTTTTGTACGAACAGGTTCACGGGATGAAACAGTAGAAGAATCAGGCGTAAGCCATTTCCTTGAACATATGTTATTCAAGGGCACAAAAAAACGCGATGCAGCGCAGGTTAACAAAGATTTCGACAAAATCGGGGCCAATTACAATGCATTTACCAGTGAAGAAAACACTGTGTTTTATGCATCGACCTTGCCCGAATACCATCAAGATGCAACCGAAATACTTGCAGATATTCTTCGCCCTTCATT
>CAJCCR010000146.1 GCA_903960945.1 uncultured Planctomycetaceae bacterium | reverse complement strand
GGTAAAATGAACAAAGTTGCTTAACCCCTTTTCCATCTGCTATTGCACATTGGCAATCACATCGTTATGAGCACCAACCAAGGTAGGGAATCTGATCGTTCTAAAAGCACACAGTTGCCCGGTAGGCCTTTAGATACTTGGCTTCGAACTGCGCTAATAGGATTAGTGCTTGGCATCACGGCGATCTTTGGTATCGCTGCCTGGCTTAATCCTTATGGATCAGATGGTAGTGCGCTGCAAATGGGAACGCACGAACAGCTTGGGTTTCCACCTTGCAACTTCATGATTCTAACGGGCAAGCCCTGTCCTTCTTGTGGTATGACCACAAGCTTTGCCCTGATGGTTAGAGGAGACCTTGAAAATGCGCTTGCTGCCAATCCTGTGGGATCAGCTCTGGCCTTTTTCTTGATGCTTCTTCTGCCTTGGGGGTTGGCAAGTTTATGGTTTGGAAAAACTTTGTTTATCCGATCCATCGAATTGACCGGCCTTGTTGTTCTTGCTTTGTTTGTTGGTATTGCATTATTGCGCTGGGGGATTATTATCGCCCCCGCTTATTGGAAATAAATCGACCGGCTCTTTGCCGGTTGCAAGGAGCCTTCGATGATTATCTTGAAAACCTTTTGGCGCAGCTTAGCCCTTATGATGCTGGCATTCAGCATTGCAGGTTGCAATCCTTTCACTATGGTTAATTTCCTCTTAATGGATGATCCAAAACACGAGGCAGAACTACAATCGCTGGCATCCAAAGATAAAAAAGCTGAAAAGAAAGTTGTCATCCTTACCTATGGCAAACTGGATCTCCGCCCAGAACTGATTAATTCCGATCGTGAAATAGGTTACACCGTCGAAAAAAACCTCAAGTCATTAGCCAACATCAATGGCGACAAACTTTCGGTTGTTCCCAATCGCAAAGTTGAAGAATATAAAAGCAAACACTCCGACTGGGCAGAGCGCGACCCTGCAGAAATCGGTAAGCACTTTAAAGCTGACTATGTGATTTACCTTGAAATCAACTCTTTGGGTATTTACGAACTCGGCAGCGGCGGCACGCTTTATCGCGGTAGAGCGGATATCAACATTAGTTTGCTAGATCTTAAAAACCCAGATGAATCGCAACCTTCGCGCAATTTCACCTGCCAGTATCCAAAAGAATCCAGAATGCAAGTTACCTCAACTGATCAATCCCCGATGGAGTTCAGACAGTCGTTCCTTGATTATGTGGGTAAAAGAATCTCTTGGAAATTCGCAGCAAGGCCGACCCGTGATGACTTCTACGCAGATTAATTCAATAGGATAACATTAGTTCTTAAACCAATTACCTTCAGATGGAGCTTTTCAATATGTCAGAACCAATCGTGATTCGTTGCAGAGATAATGGGCCCTTCGTGATCAAAGCACCTGTTCAAGTGGTCGATCATGATGGCAAGCCGTTCACCATTCCAGCAGGAAAAGAAACCATTGCATTGTGCAGATGTGGAGCATCAAAAAACAAGCCATTTTGCGATGGTGCGCATAATGGCTGTGGATTTCAAGCAGCAGAAAAAGCCCCTGTATAAGGGATCACTTTTTTTTAGATTTATTAGCAACATCGATATCTAGATCAGCAACATCAGCTTCAACTTTAAGGTCCTTGGATACCATCCCGGGGCCTTTTTTTTCGGTATTTGCCATAAAGCCTGCACTACCTGTAACCTTGTAATTTCCCGCGGGCAAATCAGCTAAAAAAGACCCATCTTCGCTAACCTTAGCATACGATGGTTCTTTAGTTTCACTGGATTCAAACTTCACCATTGGGCGGTCACCCGGGGGCAAACCCGTGATAGGGCTTCCACCAGAGTGAATTTTCCCTGTAACTTTAAAAGTCTTAGCTTTTGTTTCGCCACCACATCCCGCCAAAACAACGACCATTAATGCAAATAAAGCATGCTTGGTATATTTAGTAATCATTATTGACTTCGCCTTTCCCTACAGTGCCTAAAGCTTGAAATGTTGCCAAGGTGAGATTGTAACTAATGAACTTAACAGAGCCATCAACCATTACAAAATTGGCCCCACCAGAATGAGACGAACCAAAAATATTACCCCCAGCATTGGTACCAAGCCTGCCATCGGGAAGGGGTAAAGAATTAGTCGAACGAGCAGCGTCATGATCCCATCCGCAAGTATAACCTTCGTTATCATCACTTTGATAGGAACCAATATTAGTAATATCCATCCGTTTTTCACCAAACATCAGAGTATTGCTGGTGCCATCACTAATCTGGGCAAACCTAAGCCCCGTATATCCAAAAGCAATCGCCCCATTAGTACCATCCAGGGCAGTGGTGTTATTACTTGAAGCAGCATAATCGGTTGGTCCATGGGCATAGGTACCTGATGGGCCATACCAACTTCCGGTAGGAGGCAACTCTTTAGGAGCCCTTCTACTTGGGCAGAAATAAATTTTGATTACAGCCTTGATGGCATTTATCTGGCAATCAGCAACAGTCGCAGCACCACTACCTCTATAAGTTGACTCATATTCTAAATAGGGGAGCATTTGATAAAGTGCACCCGCTTTTTGACCAGGCCCACCTATCGGATTGCCAACACCCATGAATTCGGGGACGGCATCTGTCCAACCGATGCCCGCCGAAGGCAAAACGTTGAAAGTATTATGATGGGCATGAGCAGCAATACCCATTTGCTTAAGATTGTTGGCGCATTGCGCACGAGTCGATGCCTCGCGCACTTTTTGCACCGCAGGCAATAATAACCCGATCAATATCGCGATTATTGCGATCACCACCAAGAGCTCAATCAGGGTAAAACCCCGATTAAGTCTCTTTTCCTTTACATTAATTGACATTGTTTCCCCACAAAAAAATAAGAAAATGAATGAATCTTCATAAATCCTATATAAGCCAAACTATTTTGTAAACAAGAAAGAGGCCTATTCCTTAAAGAAATAGGCCTCTTTGCATTGATACAAACCAGAAAACCAACGTTTTACTTCTTGTTCTTTTCCTCAAGCACTGCCTGAGCCGCTGCCAACCGAGCGATTGGCACCCTAAATGGGCTGCAACTCACATAGTTCAAGCCAAGACGATGACAGAATTTCACCGAATCAGGTTCTCCACCATGCTCGCCGCAAATACCTATCTTCAGATCAGGCTTCACGGATCGGCCTTTTTCAACACCAATTTTCATCAGCGCTCCAACGCCATCGAAGTCAATCACTTGGAAAGGATCTTTCTTCACAAGATCATTTTCGATGTAATGGCGGATAAAGCTGCCGTAATCATCTCGGCTGATACCCAAAGTAGTCTGGGTAAGATCGTTGGTACCAAAGCTGAAGAACTCGGCTTCGGTTGCGATTTCCGCAGCAGCCACGCAAGCGCGGGGCAACTCGATCATCGTACCAACAAGGTATTTAACTCTGGTGCCTTTTTCAGCAAACACCTTTTCAGCAATGGCATGAACCAATTTAACCTGAGCTTTAAGTTCAGGAAGGAAACCAACAAGAGGAATCATGATTTCAGGCTCAACAGCAATTCCTTCCTTGGCAACATCACAAGCAGCTTCGATAATCGCACGAGCCTGCATTTCAGTGATTTCGGGGAACACATTGCCTAACCTGCAACCACGGAAACCAAGCATGGGGTTTAACTCATGCAGTTCCTTGATGCGCTTTTCAATGGATTTGGGGCTAACACCAATCATCTTGGCAACTTCCTTCTGCTTATCTTTTTGATCAAGCGTAGGAAGGAATTCGTGAAGTGGTGGATCCAAAGTTCGGATGGTAACAGGCTTGCCCTTCATGGCTCTGAAGATGCCTGCGAAATCACTTCTTTGGAATTCCAAAAGCTTTTCCAAAGCTGCTTTTCGTTGTTCCGTATTGCTGGAAAGAATCATCTCGCGCATTGGCAGGATATGATCGAAAAACATATGCTCGGTTCGGCATAGCCCGATGCCTTCCGCACCGAAGGCAATCGCTGCAGCAGCTTGATCAGGTTGATCTGCATTGGTGCGAACTTTCAATTTTCGCACGTCATCAGCCCAACTCATGAGTTCAGCAAACTGCTGGTAAACCTTGGATTCTTCTGGCTTCATGGTCTTGGAAATCAAAACCTGAACAACTTCGCTAGGTTTGGTTGCGACTTTGCCTTCCATCACTTCGCCGGAAAAACCATCGATCGCAATCCAATCGCCTTCCTTCAAGGTTTTGCCACCCGCAGTTACAGTTCGCTTCTTGTAATCGATCTTAAGCTCACCACAACCTACGATACAAACCTTGCCCATTTGGCGACTAACCAAAGCAGCATGGCTGGAAGCACCACCAAAGGCGGTCAGAATCCCGGTTGCAACCTGCATACCGCGAATATCTTCAGGGCTGGTTTCCTGACGAACAAGAACAACTTGAGCATCTTCAGGAAGCTTGCCGTTAGCATCGCGACTAAAGCTATTTACATAGGCTTCAGCATCATCAGCATAGAATTTAATTTTACCTGTTGCAGCTCCTGGGCCAGCATTGATACCCACTGCAAGCAAGCGGCCTTCTTCAACAGCTTTGCGCTTTGCTTCGGGATCAAAGATAGGTTGGAGAAGTTGATTCAAATCGTCAGGGGGAATACGGCCAGCAGAAATTGCTTCTTCCTTGGAAATCAGACCTTCGTGAACCATATCAACAGCGAAGCGAACGCCAGCAAAGCCGGTGCGCTTGCCATTGCGGGTCTGAAGCATCCAAAGCTTGCCCTTTTGAACCGTGAATTCGATATCTTGAACATCACGGTAGTGTTTTTCCAACTTGTTGCGAATATCGTCAAGCTGTTGGTAAACTTCAGGCATTGCGATTTTAAGTTCAGCAATCTTGTTGGGGGTACGAATCCCCGCAACAACATCTTCACCCTGTGCATTGATCAGGTATTCGCCATAGAAAACCTTTTCGCCGGTGGCAGGATCACGGGTAAATGCCACGCCTGTAGCGCAGTCATCACCCATATTTCCAAACACCATCGAGCAAATGTTTGCAGCGGTGCCCCAAGTGTGTGGGTAGTTGTACTGTCTACGGTAAACCACCGCACGATCATTACCCCATGATTGGAATACGGCGCCAACAGCTTCCAGCATTTGTTCCATTGGATCATCTGGGAAGTCTTTACCCGTTCTATCAAGTACAGCTTTCTTAAACTGCTTGACTAATTTTTTCAAATCATCGGTGTCTAATTCGTTATCAAGGTGCACACCTTTTTTCTTCTTCATTTTGTGCAAAAGAAGTTCGAATGGATCTTCATCTTCCTTGGTTTGTGGCTTCATACCCAATACCACATCACCATACATCTGCACAAATCTACGGTAACTATCCCAAGCAAAACGCTCGTTACCGGTTTTCTTGATCAACCCCTTAAGGGTTTGTTCATTAAGACCAATATTCAAAACGGTATCCATCATACCGGGCATGGAAACCCTGGCACCGCTACGGCAGGAAACGAGAAGGGGGTTTTCTGGATCGCCAAATATGGCACCCATTTCAGCTTCGGTTTTCTTAAGAGCTTCTACAATTTGAGCCCGAAGAGTTTCTGGGTACTGACGATTGTTATCGTAAAAATAAGTACAGACTTCTGTGGTAATGGTAAAACCTGCAGGCACAGGAAGTCCAATATTGCACATTTCTGCAAGATTGGCACCCTTCCCACCAAGCAAGTTTTTCATGTCTGAACGGCCGTCAGAACTGGTTCCACCAAAATAATAAACATACTTCGTGCTCATAATATCATAACCCCTATGTTTCTTAAGCGTTTAGCTCTTACTAACCGAGTCCAACTCAGTCCCTAAAAGGAAATATCCCTTTACAGCTATAACTCATTATTTACGAAGTTAACTTGGGTAAGTCAAAAAGAAAGAGTGCAGGATTCGAAGAAGAAATGACTTCATCGAAGAATGCACCCAAAAACTAACAATAATTATTCACAGAATTACAACATTTCACATTGAGATCGCATCTTCAAGCTCTGCATTTAATCCTTCGGAGTTATTGCAACCTTCAATGGTTCCACCCAATGCTTAAGCTCCGGATTATAATAAAGGTATGCACGAGAAGCCTGTCCGCTGTAATTTCCAGGCACCCTAGAAATCAAATCGAGATTCAATTCGATATTCTGCTCGGGGGCCAAATCTCGCCAATAGAGAACCAACTCTCTGCCCAAAACTTCAAACGCACTGAGTGAAGATCTCGAGCCATCTTCCGGAACCAAACACATCTGCTTTAATTGTTTGAAATCCTCAGGCAACGATAGCCCCGCAGGCAATCCAACAACTGCTACCGCCATACCCTGCCCCTTCTTTTCATTATTCCTGACCTTAACCTTTAGTTGCAACGTATCCCCTTCATTGGCTTTTTCAGCACTAAGCTTGGTTTCAATACCAAGAGGCAGCTTCGTTTCGCCTACGGGCTTAAGGGTGTTGTAAGTCCAACTTATAGTTGCGGGGAAAATATTTTTACCCGTAACTTCCAATCGAAGAGCATTCTCACCCGGCTTAAAATTCTTTTCAGGATTAGGAAGCTTAAGCTCCATCACCTCGGTTGCTCCCGCAGCAAAAACAACCTTTGCCATTTCTTCACTTCCTAAGAACAAGCGGACTTCACCCGCCTCTGCAGTCTTCTTATTGGCCTTGGTGAAAGCGATAAGGGCCTTCAACGCTAGAATGGTTGATTGTGTTGAACCAAAAGCACCACTGCCATTTCTTTGCTTGCCAACCCAAGTAATGGCTTTACGAACAGGAAGATTAAATTGTGGCTCGTTGGCTTTTAATAGGGCTAGTATTGCCAGAGCTGTAGTTTCAACTTCCAAACTAACTCCCCCAGACCCAGTGATACTTGTTTTTTCAGCAACCAAATGCCCATCTTCCTTCTGCACTGCAACCACCTTTTTTAGCAGAACTAATGCAGTGGCACGATCATCCCGATTTAGAAGTGCGTTGGCAACCAAGGCAAGGAAATACGGATCGTTGGACTTCTCTGCTTTTTCTTTAAGGGAAGAAAGCTCTTTGGAAACATCATCGCTTTTACCACTCTCGGTCAAAGACCAAACAATATAAGCGTTGGTAATATCATCAGGGGCTCTGCCGAAAGAATCCAAAGCGCGCTGGTTACGCTTGAATCCACCGTTGCCATCCCGTTGCCCCATGATGTAATCCTGCGTGCGCTTGACCATGTTCTGATCCACATTCATCACCCTACTCATGTCACGAAACTGCAGCAGTCCATAGGCAGTCAAAGCTTCATGAGCAGGCGCATTGCCGCCAAACCATTCGTATCCCTGTTTCTTATTCTGGGCATTCATGCATTCAAACGCAGTGAGTTTTGCATACCCATTTTCAAGAAGAGCCAACGCTCGTTTTTCAATCTC
>CAJCCR010000145.1 GCA_903960945.1 uncultured Planctomycetaceae bacterium | reverse complement strand
TGCGGGTTGTTTGAAGCCGGGGCCTACCCACTTGCCAACGGCATTGTTCGTAAATGGGTACCTTTGTCGGGCCGTGGCACAGCAAGTGGCATCGTAGCAATCGGTGGCAGGTTAGGCGGGGCAATCGCACCCATGCTCACCAACTTCCTTGCTGCGGGCGCTTCTGATGGATGGCGCAAACCTTTTGTTATTTACGGTTTGATCGGCATGGTGGGTGCAATCATTTTCTGGGTCTGGTATCGCGATGAACCAAGCCAGCATCCCCTAGTAAATCAAGCTGAAATTGATTTGATCAATGGGGCCAACCATGTTGCAGATTCTTCCAAGCCAGGCTTTCCCAACTTCGTTGCACTTGCTACAAATCTTTCGCTTTGGTTAACTTCCTTAGTGATGATCCTTTCCAATTTTGGCTGGATTTTTATCATCACGCTTTTCCCGGATTACCTCGAAAAAGTTTTTGATACCCCCGCAGATACACGGGCCTTCTATCAATCACTGCCCCTGTATTTCGGCATTGCTGGCATGCTTATAGGTGGCTGGTGGACTGATCGCATCTTCCGCATCGCAGGGCCCAAGTGGGGCCGATGCATTCCCATGGCTGCCTCACGCATTATCGTTGGCCTTTCCTACCTTGTTTGTCTTTATCTGGGTGATGCCCTCGGGGTTACCATCATGATGTGTGTTGTCGCTGCAGCGACGGACATGGGCAATCCTGCCTTCTGGGCTTGGTGTCAGGATGTGGGCGGAAAGTATGTGGGTTCAGTAGTTGGCTGGGGCAACATGTGGGGCAACCTAGGCGCTGCTATCGCTCCGCAGCTTTTCATACTCATCAAATCTTATCACCCGGATGATCCAAAAGCCGGGTGGGCTTCCGTTTTTCTAGTTTGTGCTGTTGTTCAAGTTATTGGTGCAGTCGCAGCCATGGGCATCGATGCCACCCACCCAATTAAAATGGATGCGGAGAAATCTCCCCCAGTGAATTTTTAAATAAGACCTTTTTCCGACATACGAACTTCCGCAGAATAGATTATAATCAAGTAAGAAGTTAACTGGAGATAAGCATGACACAGATTGAAAACGATAATGTGCGTTCTACCGCAATCGAATTGATCAAGGGGTTGCCTAATGGTGCTACTTGGGATGATGTTATGGAGCAAGTTTACATTCGTCAGGCGATAGAAGCAGGCTTAAAGTCTGCAAATGAAAACGAATTAATTGAAGTTGATGAGGTTCGTCGTCGCTTTGGATTGGCAGTTTGAAAGTTCGCTGGACTAAGGCTGCGTTAGGCCATCTTACTGGAATTTATGAATACATCTCCCTTGACTCCTCCCTTTATGCGATCAGAGTAGTTGATAAGTTAACTATTAAATCTAAGCTGCTTGGAGATTTTCCTCACTCTGGTTCTTTGGTTCCTGAGTATCAAAAGGAAGATGTAAGGCAGGTTATTGAATGGCCCTACCGAATTGTTTATCGCATAACAGAAAATGAAGTGCAGGTGCTGGCGATCCTTCACGGAGCTAGACAAATTTCTGGTGATACTCCTCCGGATCATTAATTAAAATGAGGCCTAATAAACTTTAACCCATTTGGAAAACTCCTCATGAAACAAACCCTTGCTTTACTTTTTGTATTTAGTGTTGGCTTTGCCTTTGCTGCAGATCCTATTTACAGCAAACCAACCTTAGAAGGTGTTCCCTATGGCACACACCCCGCACAGGTTTTAGACTTCTACAAAGCCAAGTCTGATAAGCCCACCCCTCTTGTGTTTTTCATTCATGGTGGAGGTTGGGTTGCAGGCGATAGGCGCATCACCGATGCTGATAAATACCTCGCCAAGGGAATATCCGTTGTCTCGATTGAATATCGATTCATTGCAGATGCAATTGATGCTGG
The DNA here is from genome assembly GCA_903960945.1 of uncultured Planctomycetaceae bacterium. Lineage (GTDB taxonomy): Bacteria > Planctomycetota > Planctomycetia > Gemmatales > Gemmataceae > UBA969. Next base: position 2,414 of record CAJCCR010000145.1, on the reverse strand, counting down.
AATAAAACCTCCTGTAAAATGGCCCTTGAACGATGCAGCACGTGCGCTTCAGTTTGTGCGTAGCAAAGCTTCTGAATGGAATATTGATAAAGCTCGCATTGGCGCATCAGGCGGCTCAGCAGGTGCTTGTTCAAGCCTTTGGCTCGCTTTTCATAACGACCTCGCAGAGCCCCAAAGCTCAGACCCAATCGCCAGGGAATCGACCCGCCTTTGGTGTGCCGCGGTTAATGGCGCACAAACCACACTTGATCCCAAACAAATGAAAGAGTGGACGCCCAACAGCAGATATGGTGGCCATGCTTTTGGTTTCTACCCCGATCACAAAGATCGTAAAACCCGTGACACCCAGTTCCCACAGTTTCTTGCTGCAAGAGAATCCGTGCTGCCTTGGATCAAAGAATATTCTCCCTTTGAACATGCAAGTGCGGGTGATCCGCCAATCTACATGATTTATGGCGGGCCACCAGCAATGGGCAAGGAAGAAAAAGACCCTACCCACAGCGCAAACTTTGGGGTGAAACTGAAGGAAAAACTTGATGAGCTTAAAGTGGAATGTGAGTTGGTATATCCAGGCGCACCAGATATCAAACATCAAACCATGCATGAATTTCTAGTAGACAAATTAAAGGCAGAAAACAAAAAGTAAGAACTGCCCTACCTTCGCTATTGTAGATCGCCGGTAAGGATTCTTCCTGTGATCGCTTATTTGATAAAAGATTTTACTTGAGGGAATCAAGCACCAATTGATGGGTTGTTCTCGCATATTCAAAAGCCTTATCAGCATCTTGTAAGGTATAAAATTCGGAGGGCGTTAGATCTTCTGACCCATAAAAAGCAAGTTCGCGATCCCGCCTAAGGGATCTTGAAGCCTTGACAAGAAAATCAATTGAAGATCGTGCAGGTTCAGGAATACGTTTTTTATGTTCTAATAAGATGCTGCTAACATCATGGATTCGAGGCACTTCCATATGGCAAGCCCGCAGCATGCCTTTCAAGGTAAGTTCAACAATTTCCTGACTCTCGCGAACAACATCCGCCCAACTTTCTTCTCGGTAAAGCACCTCTAAAGCAAGCAATCGTTTTCCTGCTCGAACGATATAATCATTGGTAAGACTGTGATTATGCATAAACCCAATATCCCTGTCCGTGGCTTTCTTTGCGTACCACTTTTCCATCTTGAACCAGTTTTTTACATCGTGTAATTACTTTTTCAATTGCTTTTGCGGTATCCATCAACACCTCGCAACATTGCGAAATCTCTAGCCAAAGCGATCCAACCTTGCTTTCTTCGTTTGGAAGATGGGCTAGCATAATGCAAACTCGAGGGTCTAGCCCTTTCAAACAATCAAGCTCGGAATAAAGAGCCCGGTTAATTTTCTTGGCATTGTCCAAAACCACCAGCACATCGATATCAGATATTTCGGTAGCATCGCCCCGAACTTGAGAACCATAGAGAATCATACCCAGAATATCAGAATGCAATGGGCAAGAAGGCAAAAGAACATTATTCAAACCATGCGGAAGCACTGGGCTTTTCGCCAACGAATGTAGTTTAGAAATATTCAAATCGTTATTCATAATAGCATCGTAACAGTTTCATGCTTTTTTGGAAACTTCTTTTACATATACCAGGGACCGGATATTTTTCAGAACAAAGAAAGTAGCTGGAAAAGAGGGATCAAATTCCATGTTGTTTTTTTGATTCATTATGTTTATAAGGCTTTAAGTATATCCAAATGCTCTTCACCTTGCTTTAAGGATCAATCCCATGCGAAAAAGTATTATGTTAATTATTGCGATCGGCTTTATGATTGCTGCGGACACTGTAAAAATAGATGAAAAATTAAACGGTTCTTATGTTGGCGGGGGTGGCGAAACCAATGGCAAACCCTTCACCAAAGAGGATCTCAAGGATTTTAAACTGGTCATCAAGGGTAACCAATACACCCTTAATGCAGGAACCGGTGAATCCGTTGAAGGCATTCAAACCGTTGATACCACCAAATCGCCGAAGACTATTGACGCAACCGATGGCAGTGGCCCTAACAAGGGTAAAACCATTCTAGGTATTTACGAAATCAAAGGAGATGAATTCAAATGCTCATTTTCCCCACCAGGCAAACCAAGACCAACCAAGTTCACCACGGAAAAAGATGAAAGCGGCCAATGGGTTCACATCTGGAAGCGTGTGAAATAAAAAGCCTTAAGTTTTAATTGCGAAAGCCCTGCGAGTGTTTTAATCACTCGCAGGGCTTTCTGTTTTTCCTATCGGTAAAAAGCATCCCATCATAAGCTGCATTCCCCTATAGACATTTCTCATGCACATTCAAAAGCCATTATGCTATCTTAAAGCCTCGAGATTCAAACTTGACTCAGGAATAAATCCCATGCGAACTTTATCTGCCATTCTCTCC
>CAJCCR010000144.1 GCA_903960945.1 uncultured Planctomycetaceae bacterium | reverse complement strand
GCCTACAGGATTTTTTTAGGGTTTTTCACTGCCCTTTTTTCCGGGTTTGGGGCTTTGCCGAAGCGGGTTCTACAAAAGTTTAAAATCCACAGATCGGCTAATGGCACCCCGCTGGTTCGTGTGGTCGGAAGGGCTGAGGGCTTGATTTCATTTATCCTAACTATTATGGGGTTAAGTGATCAGACTCATTTTGAACTTTTTGAAGACCGGATTTTTTATCGCAGTAATAGCCTTAGTCTTCAAATTGTAAATACGGTAATGCTCGATCATGTGAACTATACCATTTGTACACTTTATCAGCCGATTTGGACTTTGATTATAGGCGGATTGCTTTTGCTTGCATCATTTTTTTCTTTACTAGCAGTTGCGTTTGTTGGTTCGTTGCCTGCTTTTATTTTTGGCATTCTCGCAATGTACTCTGCTTACTTTTTTTGGACCAATCGCTTTCTCGTAATGGCGATCAAGACAAGTTCTGGCGATACTTTCGGCATTGTTTTCAAACGCAGCATTATCGAGAATATCGAAGTTGATTTTGGTAAGGTCCGGAAAGCAATGCGCTTGGTGGATGAGAAGATTCTTTCCGCAAAGTAATATTTTGTTAATTGTTGCCCCATGCATTAGCACATTTCATACTAATTTTACCAAAGACAAACCGGCGGATATCAAGCTGACTTACAAACTTAGTGCAACGGGTTTGCGTGATTGGATTTATACCAAGCCTACCCTCTGGCCGTTATCGGGTAAATTGTTTGGTGGGGACGCTTAAATTCTAGGGTGATTCCTTAGTTGCAAAATGTGGGTTTTTCGCTACCATTTAACAATACTTTTTAAAGAAAGAGGGAAGCATGATGATTACCCCTAAAGAAATGATTTGTGCATTGATGGTTGGCCTGATATCTGCCCCTGGCATTTATGCTCAAGCTCCTGAAAAATCAGAAGCGGCCTTTGCAACCATGTCTCCCGAGGCATTACGGGCATTCGAAAAAGATGTGATGCGGCGGATTGCAGACTTCGCCCTTATCCCACCTAAAATGAACACTTCGCCTTTGCCAAAATATGATTACGATAAACTTGATTATGGTATGACTATTGGCATAGAGAGAACCCCTAAAGGTAGGCTTTGGGCCTGCTGGGTTGCCGGGGGCGACAGTCCCAAGGCTTTTTTCGTGCTTGCCAGCAGCGATGATGATGGCGAGACCTGGTCGAAACCACGTTTGGTGGTGGATGCACATTCTAAAAACCTTCCGATGGATCGCAGCGTTCTTGTAGGAAACCTCTGGACAGATCCCATTGGCCGCCTTTGGCTAATTTTTGATCAATCGATGGAGATGTTCGATGGCAGGGCTGGGGTTTGGGCCAGCATTTGCGAAAACCCGGACTCAGACAAGCCTGCATGGTCCGAACCCAAACGCATTTGGCATGGGGTTACCCTGAACAAGCCCACCGTCCTTTCCACGGGGGAATGGATGCTTCCCATTTCCTTGGATCAACGCGAGGGTTTCGGGCCATTCAATGGGCTATTTCAAGATTTGAATCCATTGCGGGGTGCGAATGTCTTTGTTTCTAATGATAAGGGTGTCACCTGGCAGCGCAGAGGGGCCGCAGTTTTCCCCAACCCAGACTGGCATGAGCATATGATCGTGGAACGCAAGGATCTTTCGCTTTGGATGCTGGCCCGTACGGCAAAAGGAATGATGCAGTCCTTCTCGACCGATGGGGGGAAAACTTGGACTTCCCCCAGCGAGCCAACAGGCATCCGCCAACCCAATGCCCGCTTTCACTTCCGCAGGCTGGCCTCGGGCAGACTGCTGCTGGTCAAGCATGGCGACCGTCTCGACTCCCATGAAGGCAGGGTTCAATTGAGCGCCTGGCTTTCCGAGGATGATGGCAAAACCTGGAAGGGCGGCTTGGTGATTGATGAGCGCAAGGGCATTTCCTACCCGGATGGTTTTCAGGCACCCAATGGCACCCTCTACATTTCTTACGATCGTAATCGCTCCACGGATGGCGAAATCCTTCTGGCCCGCTTCACCGAGGAAGATATCCTGGCTAAAAAACTTATCAGTCCCCAATCCAAATTGAAGATGCTCATAAGCAAGCCTTTGGCTGTAAAAGATCCGAAGAAAAAGTAATCTTCTAATGGTTCTACCCTGAGCAGGTGCCAGCAAGATCGATTAAGAATCCACTTCAAAAAATTAAGAATCTCGCTTAGCAGGCTTTAAGCTTAGGGGTCAAAAACACTTTATTCAGGATCGGTCTTGGGAAGTGGAAGGAAATTCCGATGGGCCTTGGGATTTTTTCTCACTCAATGTCATGCGTTTGTTGAATGAGAAGATTCTAGCTACAAAATAATATGTAGTTAGTAGTTGAACCAAACAATTGCACATCTCATACTAGATTAGTTCTGGATAATGTGTTTTTGTTTAGCTTTTATGGAAAGTATTCATGTATTTGAAATTGTATTCTAAGTCGATTCTTACTATTTCAATTGTTTTGCTTGTTGCCTGCCAGCAAGCTTTTGCCCAGCCCAAAAACCCTGTTCCTCCTGATCTTACCAAAGGCAAACCGGCAGATATCAAGCTGACTTACAACCTTGGTGCAACAGGGCTTCGTGGTTGGATTTACACCAAGCCTGCTAATTTTTTCGAAAGCCAGCAAGGCAGAACCACCACTTTCAGCAGGCAGATTCTTGTCACTCATGTAGGTGCTAAATCCCCTGCAGATGGCGTTATTAAAATTAACGATGTGATACTTGGCGTTGATGACAAACCCTTTGCTGATGATGCTCGCAAAAGCATTGCTCTTGCAATTCAGGATGCAGAAAAAGAAACGAATCAAGGGAAGCTTAACCTTCTTGTTTGGAGGCAGGGCAAAACCGAAAAAGTACAACTCAAACTTCGAGTTATGGGTTCCTACTCTGCAACTGCTCCTTTTAACTGCCCTAAGTCCAAACTCATTTTTGATGAAGCATGCAAGGTTCTCGAAAACGAACCGCTCCGCGATGATATGTGGGGCGCTGTTAACGGCCTAGCTTTGATGGCAACAGGCAATCCCGAGTATCTGCCACGGGTTAAAGCTCTTGCCCATAAGATTGGCCCGAAATCATTGAAGCTCGAACTCAAGGACGGCATGTTCATGTGGGATTGGGGCTATCGCAATGTTTTCCTTTGCGAATATTATCTTCTCACTGGCGATAAAGATGTTCTTCCTGCAATCAATGAATACGCAATTTCCCTAGCGAAGGGCCAGAGTATGTATGGCACCTTTGGCCATGGCATTGCAAAGTTGACCCCCGATGGGCAGTTACACGGTTCGATACCGCCTTATGGCCCTGTGAACGCTGCGGGTTTGATTGCAAACATGGCAATCGTCATGGGAAAAAATTGTGGTGTGAAGCATCCGGAGATTGAGCCCGCAGTTGATCGTGCTTCAAAGTTCTTTGGCTACTTTGTAGACAAAGGTGCAATTCCCTATGGCGAGCATATGCCTTGGCCCAACCACGAAAACAATGGCAAGAACGCAATGACAGCGTTGTTGTTTGGCCTGCAGGGCAATCGCATTCGTGAGACCCAGTTTTGGGCAAAGATGGTGACTGCTTCGTATCAAAATCGCGAGTATGGCCATACCGGGCAGGGGTTCAGTTATCTTTGGGGCGCACTTGGTGCCAACACGGGTGGTCCTGATGCTTTGGCAGCGTATTTTAATCAAGCGTCATGGCACTTTGATCTGGTGCGTAGGTCTGATGGTTCCTTCACCTATGATGGCGGTGAACAATTTGGCCCCGGGAAAACAGATGACAATTCCTACTACGGTAAAAGCAGTTACTATGGCCTAAGCCCTGCTGCAACTTATGTTCTAACTTATTCGATTCCATTAAAGAAAATCGCACTCACAGGCAGGCGAGTTGATCAGGCAAGTTGGCTTACGAAAAAAGAAGTTGCGGATGCAATCGCTTCCGGGCGCTTTGATCTTGATCGCAAAAATAAAACCAATGAAGAGCTTATCGAAGCCATGGGCGATTGGTCGCCCGTGGTGCGTAGTTGGGCAGCAGAAGAGTTAGGCAAGCGCCCAGAACGAAAAGAGTTGGTTCCCAGATTGATAGTTTTGGCGGAAGGCCCGGATTATCGAAAAAGGCAAGGCGCAGCGGAAACCCTTGGCTATATCAACAGCGCAGAGGCTCTTCCTGTTTTGGTGCGTTTGCTTACGCATGAAGATCGTTGGTTGCGGGTAAAAGCTGCCAACGCACTTCGCAACATGGGCGATACGGCAAAGCCTGTTGTTCCTGAAATGTTGAAGGCCGTAGTTGTTACCGCAGAGCCTTTGGCACCCATTGTTTGGGATGATCCCATCCAGCTAACGCATGGCGAATTAGCTGCAGCGTTGTTCAAGGGATTATTACGAACTTCGATCAAGGGGATTGATCCCGAGTTGCTTTATCCTGCGATTCGTGCCATTTCCAAGAATGCAGATGGCATGGCCCGTGCCCAACTCACCCATACCATCTCTAATCAATTAACACTTGAAGATGTGCAAGCATTGGCCCCCGACATTCTTTTGGCGATCGATATTCCCTCGCCTGCCGATACGATGTTTGCAAACGAAATCCGGATGGCGGGGCTCCGTGCGCTTTCCAAGTACAACTTCAGGGAAGGGATCAGGGTGAGTTTGAAATTCGCCCAGACTCAAAGCCCGCATGGCAGCGAAAAACGCATGGGCGAAATCATGAAAGAACTTCTTCGCTATGGCAGTGCAGCCAAGGAAGTTTTGCCCGACCTCAAGGTATTGATCATCCAGTGCCAAGAGGAAAAAGATTTTCCTGACTGGGCCAAGAAGATGAAGATTGCCTCGGTTGAAGAAGCAATCAAGGCGATAGAATCTACAAGTACCCAGCCTGAGTTGCGTACCATTCAGGCGCCTAAAAGTGCACCTACGAAATAGTGAATCGGGTTGGTGTGTAGCATATTTATGGCACTTTAAGCATGGTGGCACTTGCCATCGCTTTGGTTCCTGTTAAGTTGGCATCTGGCAGATAAGCCCTTTGCTCAAAACTTAAACTAAAGAAACTCATGAATCATCAACTTGATGCTTTGAAATTTGATAATCGCTTTGTCGCTGAATTACCCTGCGATCCAGATTCTTCCAATCGCAGAAGACAAGTCGCAGGCGCCTGCTATTCAAAAGTTCTACCCACCAAGGTTTGTAAACCACAATTGATCAGCTATTCCAAAGAAGTTGCACAATTGTTCAATCTTTCTGATGAAAATTGTAACTCGGATTATTTTGCCCAAGTGTTTGCAGGGAATCAGCAGGTACCCGGGATGGATCCCTATGCAATGTGCTATGGCGGCCATCAGTTTGGCCAATGGGCTGGGCAGTTGGGCGATGGCAGAGCCATCAATTTGGGTGAGGTGATCAATAAAAAAGGTGAGCGCTGGGCCTTGCAGCTTAAGGGGGCTGGCCCTACGCCCTATTCGCGTACCGCAGACGGCTTGGCGGTGTTGCGTTCTTCCGTGCGGGAATTCTTATGCAGCGAAGCGATGCATCATCTTGGGGTTCCTACCACTCGCGCACTAAGCCTAGTGCTTACAGGCGAAAAAGTAATGCGGGATATGTTTTACGATGGTAATCCGATGCATGAACCAGGCGCAGTTGTCTGCAGAGTTGCGCCATCCTTCACCAGATTTGGTAACTTTGAGATCTTAGCTTCGCGTGGCGATGTCGAACTACTTCGAAAACTTGTTCATTACACCATCAAAACCGATTACCCACAACTGGGTGAACCTTCCCCCGAAGTTTATCTAACGTGGCTGACGGAAGTTTGCAGAAGAACTGCAATCATGATGGTGCATTGGCAAAGGGTTGGGTTTGTACATGGTGTGATGAATACGGATAATATGTCTATCCTTGGGTTGACCATCGATTACGGCCCCTATGGCTGGCTTGAAAATTATGATCCAGGTTGGACTCCTAATACCACAGATGCTTCAGGCAAACGCTATCGCTTTGGCAATCAACCTCAGATAGCCCTTTGGAACCTTGCAAGGCTTGCGGAATCTATCTACCCACTTATTGAGAAAATCGAACCGCTGCAAGAAGCTTTGACCGTATATTCGGATACTTTCAAACAAGGCTACAACGAGATGATGGCTGGGAAGCTTGGGCTTCGCCATTTCGACCCTGCAACAGATGAGACCTTGACGGATGAACTTTTTCAAGTGTTGCAGTTAGTCGAAACCGACATGACACTTTTCTTTCGCAAATTAGCATTGCTTGATTCCAACCAATTAAATGAGGCAAGCGATGATGTGCTGTTGAAGCCCTTGTTAGATGCTTACTATCTTCCTGATGAATTAACAGATAAATACAAAGCACGCATGGGTGCATGGCTTCGACGTTATTTTGATCGTGTTCGATCTGATGGCACATCTGAAGATTTAAGGCGCAAGAAGATGAATGCCCACAACCCCAAGTATGTGCTTAGAAATTATCTTGCTCAATTAGCGATTGATAAAGCTGCAGAGGGTGATTTTTCCAAAGTAAATGAATTGCTTGATATATTGCGCAAGCCTTATGATGAACAGCCGGATAAAGAGATTTATGCAGCAAAACGCCCTGAGTGGGCTAGGCATCGGGCTGGTTGTTCGATGCTCTCATGTAGTTCATGAAATTAATATTCAGCGTATTTATTTAGGGGAGCACATGGCAAAGAGTAGAAAACGAATCTTGGTGATGATTACAGCCATGGTGCTGGTTTGCACTTTTGTTTTGGGCCAAGAAAAATCCCCATTGCCTGCGAAGAATACGAAGCTCAAGGTTCTTGTTTATTCCAATACCGCTTTCTATCGACATCCGGAAATTCCAAAGATCAATCGATGGCTGGTTCTTTTGGGAAATGAAAACGGCATTGAAGCGGATGTAACCGAACATTGGAAAGACTTGGGCCCTGCAGAGCTTGCCAGTTATGATGTGCTGGTTTTGAATAATGCCAACGAGTTGGATAAGGTGATTCCTGAAGCACAAAGGAAGTCGGTTGAAGATTGGTTTTCCAAGGGCAAAAAAGGAATCGTGGGTATTCATGCCACTTTGGTTCATCAGACTAATTGGCCTTGGTTGCATCAACTTGGCGGATGCGATTTCAATAGTGATTCTCTTTTTCTAAAAGCAAAAGTGATAGTAGATCCTGCAGCAAAAAACCATCCCGCAGTTAAGGGTCAACCCCCAGAATTCTTTTATCAGGCTGATTGGACTAACCATGATCGATCGGTTACCGGGCTACCCGGTTTCAAAGTTTTAATGCGTGTTGATGAATCCACCTACGACCCGGTACGGGATTATTTCAAGACCCGTAATGGCAAAGCGATGGGCAAGGATCATCCGATTGCATGGACAAATGAACCACAAAGCGGTGGTAGGTTTTTCTACACCGAGTTGGGACATGATCTGCCTTCGTTGAATACTGCATTTGCAAGGCAGCATATTCTTGAGGGCATTAAATGGGCTGCAGGTGATCCGAAGTGAATTTAATCGAAATGCAACTTAATCTAACCAAGATGCCAAAATAGATAGTTCAAGCTTTTCTCATCTAAAGCGCAATGCTACACTGCCGTGCTGTATATTTTTATTTTCCTTGTGGAGCATTATTATGCGTTTCAATTCCGTTCTCGCCAGCGTTTTGTTTGTGGCATTTTCCACTCCCTCCCTTTTTGCACAACCCACCCCCGTGGTTCTCAAGAAAGATGATCGCATTGTCTTTTTGGGCGATTCTATTACCCAAGGCGGTAATAGCGGCAAAGGGTATATTCAAGTTATTCGCAATGAATTTGCTGAAAAGAAAAAAGACCTTGTTATTGAATGCATTGGTGCGGGTATCAGCGGTAACAAAGTTCCAAACCTTCAGGCACGGGTTGACAAGGATGTTATTGCCAAGAAACCCTCTATCGTTTTTATCTACATCGGCATCAATGATGTTTGGCATGGCGCATCCGATCCTAAAAAAGGAACATTGCCCGAAGCTTTTGAAAGCGGCTTAAAAGAAGTGATTGGCAAATGCACCAAGGCAGGGGCACAGGTTATTGTTTGCACACCTACCGTGATTGGTGAGCTTCCTGGTGGGGCTAATAAGCTTGATACCCGGTTAGATGAATACGCTAACATCAGTCGTAAGGTTGCCAAGGAGTTGAATTTGAATCTTTGCGATTTACGCAAAGCCTTTGTAGACCATATTGCTGCGAATAACCCTGATAAAAAAGACAGGGGGATTCTTACTTCTGATATGGTGCATTTGAATGAAGCTGGCAATAAGTTGGTTGCAAATACCATGCTAAAGAGTTTGGGCCAGTAAGCTTCTTGTGCGGATATTAATGTTCATCACGGGAGGCAGGTAATATCACCTGACTCCCGTTTTTATTAAGCCAGGCCTGTTATTTATGTCAGAACCTATTTATTGCTGTACCACCCCGCTAGGAACCTAGGCGCATTACTATAAGATGACATCTTGGTATTATTGTTACCAAAACTAAAACCTCGAACATGAAGACCTGTTAATTATGCCAAGCTACAATCCACGCATCATTGAACCCAAATGGCAGACATTTTGGTTAAAGAATAAAACCTTCAAGACACCCGAAAAACCGACGGCTCAAAAATACTATATTCTTGATATGTTCCCCTACCCTAGTGGCGCAGGCTTGCATGTTGGCCATCCGGAAGGCTATACCGCAACCGATATTCTTGCACGTTATAAAAGAGCCCGTGGTTTTTCTGTTCTTCATCCCATGGGTTGGGATGCGTTTGGCCTGCCCGCTGAACAATATGCAATCGAAACAGGCACCCATCCCCGTATTACAACCGAAAAAAATATCAATAACTTCCGTAGGCAGATCCAATCCCTAGGCTTCAGCTACGATTGGGATCGGGAAGTTGATACCACCGATCCTTCCTACTATCGCTGGACTCAGTGGATTTTTCTTCTGCTCTTTGATACTTGGTACGATACTTCTGCAAAAAAAGGCAGGCCTATTTCCGAGCTTCCCATTCCGGAAAATATTAAAAAACAGGGTGATGAGGCAGTTCGCATTTATCGTGACAGCCAAAGGCTTGCCTACCAGGCTGAAGTTCCAGTCAACTGGTGCTCTGCTTTAGGTACCGTGCTTGCCAACGAAGAAGTTGTTGATGGTAGAAGCGAGCGGGGCGGCCATCCGGTTGTTCGTATGCCTCTCAAACAATGGATGTTGCGCATCACCTCTTATGCAGAGCGCCTTTTATACGATCTTGAAGATCTTGATTGGTCTGAAAGTATTAAGGATATGCAGCGGAACTGGATTGGAAGAAGCGAGGGCGCAGAGGTTTCTTTCAAACTTGCAGCCTCCGATAAAGTGGTCAAGGTTTTTACCACCAGGCCGGACACTCTCTTTGGCGCAACCTACATGGTTGTTTCGCCTGAGCATTCTATTGTTTCAGCAATCACCACGCCTGAACAAAAAGCTGCAGTCGAAGCTTATCAAACTGAATCCTCACGCAAAAGCGACTTCGAAAGAACCGAGCTTGCCAAAAAGAAGACCGGGGTGTTTACAGGCGCTTATGCAATCAATCCCGTTAACAACAAACAGATCCCCATCTGGATTGCTGATTATGTGCTAGCAGGGTACGGCACCGGCGCAATCATGGCGGTTCCCGCACACGATGAGCGCGACTTTGAGTTCGCAAAACATTTCAACCTGCCCATCGTTCCTGTAGTAAAGCCCTCGGATGCATGGCTTGAAAAAACCAAAAGCTCCATGCAAAACTTTACCGAACCCTTCACGGATGAAGGCACTGTTTGTAATTCTTCAGAGTTCGATGGTTTGACCTCTTCAGAATTTAAGAAGAAGATCATCGGGGTTTTAGAAACGAAACAACAAGGGTTTGGGAAAGTTAATTTCAAACTTCGTGATTGGCTTTTCAGCAGGCAACGCTATTGGGGCGAACCTTTTCCTCTTCTTCATCAGGTAGATGCACAGGGTAATCTTCTAGGAAATATTGAACCAATTGAAACTTCTGAGTTACCTTTGGAACTACCCCAACTCGAAGATTTCAAACCTTCGGGCAGACCCGAACCACCTTTGGGCAAAGCTACTGCATGGCTTAAAGTTGAACGCAATGGCAAACAGTATATCCGCGAAACCAACACCATGCCCCAGTGGGCGGGTTCTTGCTGGTACTACCTCCGCTACATCGATCCTAAAAACCCCAAAGCTTTTTGCGACCCAGAATTACTTAACGCTTGGCTACCTGTCGATCTTTACATCGGTGGTGCAGAGCATGCAGTGCTTCATCTTCTTTATTCGAGATTCTGGCATAAGTTGCTTTACGATCGTGGCTACCTTAATTGCAAAGAGCCTTTTCAAAAGCTTATTAATCAGGGCATGATCCTTGGCGAAATGGAGTACACCGCTTTCCAAAAAGAAGGCAAGTTCATCTCGCAAGCTTTAGTTAGCTTTGATGGAATTTCCGCAACGGAAAAGAAAACCGACCTGCCTGTTGATTGCATTAAAATCGAAGAGTCTAAGGCAGAGAAAAAAGGTGACTCTTTTGTTCTGCTGGAAAATCCTGAAATCCGGATCGATGCCCGTGCCTCTAAAATGTCCAAGAGTCGAGGTAATGTAATCAACCCTGATACCGTGGTTCATGATTACGGCGCGGATAGTTTGCGCCTTTACGAAATGTTCATGGGGCCTCTGGAAGCTACCAAGCCTTGGAACATGAATGGTGTTGAAGGTGTTTATCGCTTTCTTGCAAGAGTTTGGCGTATGATCATCGACGATCGTGCTGAACATAACACCCTCCTAGAAGCAGTAAAGGATATCCCAGCTAACCAAGAAACCTTGCGCATGCTGCACCATACCATCAAGCGGGTTACCGATGATTTAGAACATTATCGATTCAACACCGCTATCTCTGCCATGATGGAGTTCACCAATTTCCTAACCCCGGTTGCAGAAAAACCAAAGTCTGTTTTGAAAACCTTTGTGCAACTGCTTGCTCCTTTTGCGCCTCACCTTGCAGAAGAAGTATGGCAGGCACTTGGGGAAACTTCATCTCTTTCTTACCAGCCTTGGCCCACTTATAACCCTGATTTGTTAAAACTTGATACCGTTGAAATCCCTGTGCAAGTTAATGGCAAAATTCGTACCCGCCTTAGTGTAGCCATAGGCTTGGCGGATGATGCCCTTAAGGAACTTGCATTGGCAGACCCTAAAGTTCAAGAATTCATCGCTGGGAAACCAATCAAAAAAATGATCATCGTGCCCGGTAAACTTGTGAACATCGTTGCAGGCTGATTACTTTTTTTTCACCGCAAAGCAAGAAAGCATTTGCTCTGGCGGGTTTTATTCTTAGCATCTTCACGGTGAAACAAAAGCAGGAAGCAGTTCACCGCGAAGACGCTGAGGTAAGAAAAGAAGCATTTGAATAGGAAGCGAAAATTAATCGTCCCGCCTCGAAAAAACAATTTCGCTTTCGTAAGGGCAGTCCAACTCTTTTGCCACCTTAGTGACCAAAGTTCCAATTTTTTCGATGCACCCATGCATGATGTCGCCATCTTTTAAAAAGGTGCCAGAGGTGTGGCCTACTCCAGAAGGGGTACCTGTGGAAATAATATCCCCAGGCTCAAGCGTAACCATAGATGAAATAAACTCGATCAATGCAGCGATAGGGAATATCATCTGGGCAGTACTAGAACTTTGTTTGGTATCGCCATTAAGTTTGAGTTCAAGTTTAAGGGCTTGAGGGTCTGGCAGTGATTTAGCATCAAGTACGCAAGGGCCCATGGGGCAGAAACTATCGAACCATTTGCCATGCAGCCAATCGAAGAAGACATCTTTTTCGCGCTTTTTCCTACCTGCATTTGGTCTAAACTTGCGGTTGGAAATATCATTGATGATGGTGTAACCCGCTACATAAGAAAGCGCATCCGCTTCTTTAACAGCCTTGCAATTTCTGCCTATGATCACGCCTAATTCAAGTTCCCAATCGATTGCATCAGGGGAAACCGAGGGAATGCGAATAGGTTTGTAGGGGTCGTTAAGTGTGGTGCTTGCAGGCTTCATGAAGACATAGGGGAAAGTTTCAGCGCGTTCGAGGGCGATACCACCGCCTTCGCGGATATGCTCAGCATAGTTTCCTGCGAGGAGGAATATTTTATTCGGTTTTGGTATTGGTACAAGAAAACTTGCATCAGCTAGGTTTCTATCGGGCTTGAAGTTTTGAAATAAACTTAAGGCATTATGATGGTGTTTCCCACCATGAATACAATCAATCAATTCTGCATGTGCCAGCCAAGAAAAATCCTTACCTGCATTTTTTGCAGCATCCTCGAGCAACATGAATCCTGCTTCATCGTAAAAAGCAAGTTTGTTGCCCCCTGCGACTTTTATTCTGCTTAGCCTCATGACAATATCCTTTATAAAAACTACAAATTGCTGATCCTATTGTGAATCTAAACTTAGAATCAATTACCGTATTAGACTACTTGCAAAAGAACCAAAAAAACAGGATAATCATAGAAGCTTTACTTTTGAAACTACTGTTTTGCATGCAAATATCAGATTATCTTCGCTATTAATTTAGCAGCAATTAGAAAGCGTTTGAATTCCATGGATCCTTTCGGATTTTTCTTTAAAGGTTGGCCTTTAAAATACAATTTGATGTTTCGTTTAATACTACTGATTACAGTTATAGGCACCGTTCTTACTTCAGTCTCTTTTACAATGCAATACAACGAGGGTAAATCATCTAGGTACATGATGATGAATCTGATTTCCAACAATATCAATGACCTTCTCTTGGATTTGCTTGCAGAAATAGAAGGAGAAGCAGAAGCATATAAAGATTTGTTGACCAAAGCGTCGATAAATAACCCAGAAGTCAAGGATCAGGCCAGAATTTTTATTGCAAACCATCTTAAATCCAACAAATACATGGACGGTTTTTCAATAATCGATGGTAAAACAGGCCACATGATTCGTACGATGAAAGACCAAGGTGAAAAATTGTTGGTTGCGGAAACAATTCCAGAGGGAAACCTAATATTTCGCTCTACGCTTTATGAGAATCATGGAACGCCTGAACAAAAAATTATCTTGACTGACTCTAATGAAAATGACCCACGTCATTTTGATTTTTATTTAGAATTTAAAGATAACAAAAAAAAGGGGTGGTTTAATTCAAGAGGATATTCACAAAATGTTCTTCATGGTTACCCTCCAATTCTTAGTTATGTTGTCCCCTTGAAAGATGATTCGGGTGTATTAGTGGGGATGTTGACACTTGATTTTGGGGTGCTCCAACTTCAGAGATATCTTATGGATATCACCAACAAAAAAATGGACCGGGATTACAGTTTTGGTGGGATTCCCTTTGTGTTGGAAAGAAGAAACAATAAAGAAATTGTAGTGATTGGCCATCCAGACCCCACTTATATTGAAACAATTCCTGACCCTTCCATAGTTAGTGATAGTAACAAATTTTTAATTCTTGCAGAAAAACATCCAGATCAAAGAATCAGGGCTTTTACTAAAATCATTGAAAAAGAATATAAGGAAAAAAGAGACCCCTTTAATCAAAATTCCACGGGTATAAATGTTGGTAAAGCAGATGATACTAGTTTGTGGCTTTACTCTTGGACTGCAACATACCCTGGCCAAAAACCTGATTGGATTATTGGCGTTTGTGTCAATCGGGAATTAGCCGCTGCATCTGTTATTAGTAGTCTCCGAATTACTCTTTGGGTTTTGGGATTCTTGATTATTGTAACTGGTTTTGTTTCTATAAAAAATTCGAGAATAATGTCAAAGCCTCTGGAAAGAATGGCAAAGGATGTTATCGAAATTGGTAAAGGAAGAATCGTGTTCTCATCCGACACCACCATTTTAGTCAAGGAAATGATGGATTTAAAAGATGGTATCGAAAAGATGAAATCAGGGTTACTATCATTTAGGAAATACATTCCCTACAAAGTGGTAAACGAAGTTTTAGCTTCAAGAAAAACTGCTGAGCCTTTTGCAGAAAAAAAAGAACTTACGATATTCTTTTCAGATCTAGAGAACTTTACAACCATTTCAGAATCCCTCGAACCGGATATACTGGTGAAGTTGATAGGCGATCATCTTGCGATGTGCACCAACATTATTCAATCGCTGGATGGAACGGTAGATAAGTATATAGGTGATTCCGTGATGGCGTTCTGGAATGCCCCAGAAGATTGCGAGAATCATGAACTGAAAGCGTGCCAAGCAGCCCTGGCGTGCCAGGAACAAATGGTGCTGTTCAATGCCAGAAATAAAGCAGAGGGTCTTCCTTATTTGAAAATGCGAATAGGGATAAGTACTGGAACAGTTTTTGTGGGAAATATAGGCAGTAACGATCGCCTGAATTATACTGCAGTGGGCGATACGGTAAACCTAGCAAGCAGGTTGGAAGGCACAAATAAAACCTATAAAACTTGTATCCTAATATCTGATAAGACGGAAGCTAGTATTCAAGGGAAAATTCTTACCCGTCCTGTTGATAAAGTAGCGGTGAAAGGAAAAGCCAATGCGATCCTGATGCATGAAGTTCTTGCACTTGGCCAAGACGAAACCCCCGAACTACGGAAGATCATGGATTTAACTGTGTTGGGATTTGAACATTATTTAGCCCAGAGATTTCAACAGGCGATCGATTGTTACCAACAAATCCTTGGTTTTAACAAGGGCGATCATCTAGCTTTGTTTTATATCGAACGATGCAAGGGTTTTTTGGTTTTCCCCCCTTCTTCGGACTGGGATGGGGTTCACATCAGTAATTCCAAGTAAAATATCTAAGGCTTTTTGATTCCTATCTGTTTTCACTGTATAAACAAATAAAGGTTTCTTTCAGTTTTATTTAAATGAGTAGTAGCATATGCCTTTCTTTATCAAATCTGGAAATGAAGGGTCTTCATTAAAAACAATACTTATTTTTCGTATTGTACTCGCGGTTTTCACCATTGGTATTACGCTGACTCTGTTTTCTTTAGGGGTATCTCTTTGGCAGACAAGAACTCTAATGCAATCGATGTTAAAAACAAATGCAGACAGTATTAAAGAAAAAGTTGAATTCATGATGCATGGGGTAGAAGTTGATGCAAAAATGTATGCATCTTTATTTCAAAAATTATTTAATACCGATGGAGACCAAAAAAAAGACCTCCTTCTTTTTGTCATGGAGAACCTAAAATCAAATAAAGACTATGATGGTTTCGCTTATTTTGATGCTAAGACAGGTATGGTGCTACGCATTGTTAAAGAAAAAAGCGCTGATATTACGGTTATTGAAGTAAAACCCAAAGGGAACGGTATATTTACTACAACTGTTTACAAAGAATTTCTTACCAATAAACAGGCAGAGATTGATAACGATCCGAATCAAATTGACCCTCGTACCTTTTTTTTCTTTTCAGAAATGAAGAGAACTAATAAGCCTTCTTGGATAAATTCAAGGCAAGTTAAAAGTATTAAATATCTTGAAAAATCATCGCCATTCTTAAGCTTTGCTGTGCCTTTAAATGATTCGCAAGGGGAATTGCTTGGTGTGATAGCTCTTGATGTTGGAGTTATACAATTAGAGGAATTGTTAGGAGAAATAACAAATCAGAAATCCAACTTTTCTGAACTTTACGAAGGTGTTCCATTTGTAATAGAAAAAAGCAATGATGATCAACTTCTTGTCATAGGTTATCCCCATAAGCATGATGAGGAAGAATTCCCACGATCGTTAGGTATGAATGATTACAGTGGATATCTTTTTCTTGCGGATGAACATCCAGATCTAAGAATTCAAACTTTTGCAAAACTGTTTCAAAGTGAAAAGAATATTGGAAATGACATCTTTAATAATGAATTTACTTCAATAGAAGCATTCACAGATACAAATGGCGAAACTTGGGTTTATTCTTGGTCAGAAATCAAGCCAGGCCGAAAACCGGATTGGGTGGTTGGAGTTTGTGTAAAGAGAAAAGCAACGAGTGCTGGTGGTATTATTATGGGTCGAATGGTATTTATGAGTTTAATAGTCATGATTATCATTATGATTCCCATCGGTATTAAGAATGGAAAATCAATTGGTGAACCTCTTGAAAAAATGGCAGCCGATGTTGTTAAAATTGGCAAAGGAGATATCTCTTTTTCTATAAGCCCTAAGTCTAACTACAGAGAAATACTTCAATTAGCCGAAGGTATCGAAAAGATGAAATCAGGTCTGTTATCATTTAGGAAATACATTCCATACAAGGTGGTAAACCAAGTTTTAGCTTCAAGAAAAACCGCAGAGCCTTTTGCAGAAAAGAAAGAACTATCGATATTTTTTTCGGATTTAGAAAATTTTACAACCATATCAGAATCCCTCGAACCAGATAAATTGGTTAAGCTGATCGGTGATCATCTTGCAATGTGTACTAACATCATTCAATCACTGGATGGAACGGTAGATAAATACATAGGCGATTCTGTGATGGCGTTCTGGAATGCGCCAGAAAATTGCGAGAATCATGAACTGAAAGCGTGCCAAGCAGCTCTAGCGTGCCAAGAACAAATGGTGCTGTTCAATGAGAGAAATATAGCAGAGGGTCTGCCCCTTTTGAAAATGCGAATAGGGATAAGTACTGGTACAGTTTTTGTCGGGAATATTGGTAGTGAAGACCGTTTAAATTATACAGCGGTAGGTGATACGGTAAACCTTGCCAGCAGGTTGGAAGGCACAAATAAAACCTATAAAACTTGGATTTTAATTTCTGATAAGACGGCGGCTGGAATTCGAGAGCAAATTCTTACCCGGCCTGTAGATAAAGTTGCAGTGAAGGGCAAATTCAATTCAATACTTATTCATGAAGTTCTTGGCAAAAAAGAAAACGAAACCCCTGAACTACGGAAGAAAATAGATTTAACTGTGTTGGGATTCGAGCATTATTTAGCGATGAGGTTTCAACAGGCGGCTGATTGCTTTACGCAAATCCTTGGGTTTAACAAGGACGATCATTTAGCTTTGTTTTACATCGAACGATGCAAGGGCTTTTTAGTGTTCCCACCCCCCTCCGATTGGGATGGTACTTATATCAGCCATTCAAAGTAGTTTTGATTTTACCTTGTCAACTAGCTTAATTTCCAACTCCTATAGCAATGGGTACATCTTCGATACTGATTCGAATCTCGTCTGAATTGCCAATGAGTTCAGGCGCATACATTCCATTGATTTTAGCGGGCAGGGCATGGAAGAGGCCTGGGATTTCTGCTCGCATTCTGTAGCGCAAGCTGTGATTACCTCGTGCTAATTCCTTGATGAAGAAGCAAACGCGTTCATCCCGAAGTTCCATATAAGCACGCATATCATTGTTGCCATAACCGCTTCGAAGTTCTACTGGTTCGAATCCAGCAGCTTTCATATCTTCGATCAAAATGTACTCGTAATCATTTTTGCTTAGGATTTCCATTTCGATTTCGACAAGATCGCCACTCTTCACCGAGGCGAGGTCTTGGATTTCGCTGCGTTCATATTTTTCGCCTCGTTGGTTTACTGCTTCACCCCTTGCGCCCGGGACTTTTACTTCCGTCGCAGATTTCTTTAAGAGATAATATTTACGATTAATCTTAACTTCGAGGCCTGCTTTTTTAATGGGTGTTTCAAGGGTAAATACTGTGAGATAAGCATTGAAGTAAAGGGGCCCCGTACCTTTCTTACGCAGTTCAACCGTGTGGTTGCCTGTGAGAACCCCATCGCCTAGAACCAATGCTGTGTTTTCGAATGTGAATAAATCCTTAGGTCCGATTTTCACTTCCTTGATCATTTTTCCATCAAGTAAAACTTCGACAGTCATATCGGGTTTATCTTCTTGGGATGCGGTAAAGAATTCTGCAAGTGCTTCGATACAGAAAGCAGTATCGCGTGTACTGTTCCAATAAGTGGCATGCTTGCGGTTGTTAAGAATGTATTTTGCAAGCCTTGCGGGGACTTCGCCTTTTGGGTTGGTTTTACTTAGCAGTTTCAGATACCAGGCATTGGCTTCGGTATCGCTACCATACCAGTTCCACCAATGATTTTCAGGTGGGAGTTTGAGGTATGCAGTCTGATTTTCTTCGTCTTGAACAAGGAATTGTTCAAGGTTTCGAAGAACCATATCGAGTTTTTCCTGCTGTTTTTGTTTGAACAGGGCGACACCAAAAACCGCTTTGGCATAAGCCGAGATATGGGTGCGATCGCGGTATAAAAATTCGTTCATCTCATTGTTAGTGGCATCCGCATCAAGCAGAACCATATAGATGAACGCATCAAGATCATCTGCAAAGTTTTTGTAAGGTTGAACTTTTGCAGGAGCGCGTTTGATTAACTCCACTTGTTTAGTCTGGTAATTTTTCAACCATGCAACACCTCGTTCAAGCATATTTGCTGGAAGCACTACTTTATGATCGCGCGCAATCTGCAAGCCATGAACTACGATGGCTGTGGTATGGGGGTAAGAGTATTCTCCGAATCCGGAGAACCAGCCCCATCCGCCATCGGCAAGCTGCATGTTTTGCAAAGCCTTGATGCCATCTTTGGTCATGGTTTTTACTTCTTCAGGATCAAACACAGGGTTGCGATTAAAGCGCTTCCATCCCTTTGCGCGCGCAATAGGGTCACCTATTTCCTGTGCATTAAGATTGGTTCGTTTTTCACGAACTGCAGCAAGATCCACTTCTAATTTCTGCAACAAGCTTAGTGTGATAACCGTTGGAACAAAGCGATTAAGTGTTTGCTCGGTGCAGCCATAGGGGTAATCCGCAAGGTAGGGAAGTGCATCGACCAGCGCCCCTGCAAGCGTTGGTGAGTAACGGATTTCAAGCCTAGAATCGTTTTCTCTGCGTTGTTCCGGAACATTAAAAGTCAGCTTGGCAGAATTTTGATTCGGCCGGATCGCACCAGAGAATGATTCTGTTCGTGCCATGCCATGCACATATGCGGGGAAGCTCATTTCCATGGCATCGGATTCAACATCGGTGATGCCTTTGATACGAACAACCGCCTTACCTTCATTAACCACTTTCACTTTCCAATCGATTCGTTTTTCTCCATTGGGTGAAATGGGAACCTTTACGGTCAAAGGTGAAAGAGCTTTCAGAACATTACCATCCAGTTCGAGGGAAACTTCAACAGTTTTGGCATCTTTCAAATAGTTGTGAACATTAGCGCTTAGGATAACCTCATCATTCTGCGTGAAGAATCTAGGTGATTGGAGGCGAACAAGAAGGTCTTTCTTGGTGGTGACAATGGTTTCGCCTTCGCCTACACGGGTGCCTGCAGAGATGGACCAAGCGCGCACTTTCCAACCAGTAAGATTTTCAGGCATGGTGATATCTGCGGTTGCAGTACCATCTGGGCCCGCCTCGATGGAGGCCACCCATAACGCAGTATCAACAAAATTTTTGCGGATGGTGGGTTGTACCATATCGGGTCCAGCAGGGGCTTCGGCATTGCCCGGATCTTCTCCTGATTTATCTGATTCGAGGGATTTTCGATCTCTTCGTTCAGAGACACCATCCATTGCTGCATTGGTGGCCATCATGGCCATGGGTGCTCCAGGCCCGCCGCCGCCAAATCCGCCCATTTCAGATTTCGCCATTCTTCCTTTAGTTTGCCCGCTACGCCCTTGGAAATTCATTTGATTAAATTCATCAACACCCTGTGCACCGAAGATGCCTAGATCGTTCATGCCGATTTCATTTTGTTTAAGAAGATTATAACCGATTTTTGTAAGAGTAGATTCCTGCGAGGGGTGATGATGTCTGCGCCATTTCCAGAAATACTCTTTGATATCAGGCACATTGGAACCACCTGAAATATACTCAACACTTCGATCATAGGCTGTAAGCACAACAGAACCAGCAACGGGCTTGCCTTCCAAATCAGTAACCTTAACTTGGATCTTTCCTTTTTCACCTGGCTTGTATTCAGCCTTGTCCGGAACCACGGTTACATTCAAGATTCGTTTTTCAGGAGGAACCACAAGTTCTTTCATTTCGGTATGAACTTTTCCATTGGAAACGCTCAGTACTTCAACAAAGGTATTGGGCATGTCGCCCTGCGTAAGCACAATTTCCTCGAGGGAGCTTTTGCCATCCATGCGAATTACTTTGGGTGCCTTGGACAAACCATTAACAGGTTTAGCAAAAAGCAAAACCGTGGCGTTATTTTGATTAGCATTGATAAGAAGCTTTGCTTTATCACCTGGTGCGAATTCTCGTTTATCCAAGATCAATTCAAGATCGTTGAACTTGAGCGACTTGCCATCGAAGTCTTTTCCATAAACATTAAAGAGGTAGGCACCTTCTTCTTTGTGGCCTTTTTCATCAGCAAGGGTGAAGGAGACACGGTATTGCCCTGCAGCCAAGGGTTTAAATTTATAGGTAGCTTTGCCTTGTTCATCCGCACGCAATAAAGCTTTTTCGATGGGTTGCTCAACGGGTTTACCCGCTTTGTCGTAAGAGATTTTGAAGATGACTGCTTCGCCTGCTCCGGGCACGGGTTTGCCATCGGGTGTTTGAGAATTAAAGAAGGCCTCGATGGTATCGTTAGTTTGGAAATGCCCACGGTTAAGCCAAGCAAAAACCCTGAAGGGCTTGCGAGCCACAATCACTTTGCCTGAACCATTGATCGTCCTACGGGATTCATCAACTACTTCAGCGCTGATGGAAAATTCGTGATCTTGGTTGCCATGAAATTGCTTTGCAAGTGCGGTGTCGATTTCGAGTTTGACGGTGCCATCTGGCCCGATCGGGGATTCTTGTTCGAGAACGATTTCGCCCGGTCCTTGAACTCTGGGGTACCAGAAAGGATGCGGTCTGCCACAGCCCCATTTGTCCCAGCCTTCATAGAAGGAATAGTCGGGGGAGAACCACCAATAGCCTCTGCCATAAAACCAATCCCATACGCCAATAGGGTGCCAGTCGGTGGATTTGGATTGTCTGGTGACTTTGATTTTGGCTTTGCCTTTGGTAACGGGTGCGCCGAAATAATATTTGGCGACAACGGTGACGGGAATTTTTTCGCCCAGCATCACAGGTTTGGTAGGGGCGTCAACTTTAACTTCGAACTCGGGCTTCTTATATTCTTCGACCCGGAATTGAATGCCCCCTGGGACATTATTGTTTAGGTTTGCGGTATGCAGATAGTAAGCGCCCAAAGTCGCATCCTTCGAGATTTCAAAGGAGCCTGCAACGCCCCCAAAGGCATCTGCAACCATATCTTTTTCGTAAATCTTATCACCCTTAGGGCTGTTGATAATGATCTTGAGGTTTTGGCCAGCAAAGCGTGAAGGCCCTTCTAAATCATAGCGAGCCTCAGCAGCCCATAATTTGAATTCAACTTTCTGCCCGGGTCGGTAGACTGGCCTGTCGGTGATAGCAAAGGCCTTCATCTGCTGAAAATAAGTGTCCTGGTAGTTGCCATACCATAGGCCACTAAAACCTAGATAGGCTTGCCTTTTTTCCTTGCCCGTAGCTTGGACCAACCATTGCATCGAGTTGGTTGCATCGTTGCCATCCACAAAAACTTGACCATCTTTGTCCGCCTGTTTCGAAAACTCCTTAGTGACGACTTTGAAGTTATTCTGATTCGGTTTGATTTGTTCTTGTCTCCAGCCGAAAAAATCCATCTTGGCGGATTCCTCGGGTAAGCCCGTAACTGCATCGCAGACAAAGTAGTAGCCTTTGCCATCAATATTCTTTTTCACAATGGCAAGGTCGTTGAGCCAAACAACCAATCTGCTGGTGTTACCACCTTCAAGCTTGGCTACCAGAAAGTAAGCACCGGCGGGAAGCTTGGGTAAATCAATAGCAGTCCTGGCATCGTTATGAGCGGGCCTAGGTTCAAGTTTTTGATCCCAAGTAGAGACTTTCTTGCCCAAATAGAATTCTTGATTTTTATTGAGAATGCGCTGGCCGATGTCTGCGATATTGATTTTCTCGTATTCAAGTCTAGCTGGATTGTCTTTTAAATACTTCTGCACATCTGCAAGCAACTTGGGCACGTTAATTTCAAAAGCTTCAAGGTTTATGGTTTTCGCATTGCGATAACGAAACTGAATATCAGCTTTGGTTTCAGAGACTTGAGAGTTGGTAGGCTCGAAACGGCCCCAGTTCCCAATTATTTGTTCGAGCTTATTGGATCTGTTGTAATTCCCTTTGCCACCAAAGTTGGCGATTGCTTTCTTCCAAGCATCTGCAGCTTTGATGTACTGTCTTCGATTTTCATATTCGATTGCGATCATATCCGCAGCGGTTTCGTTCTCAATGGTTTTCCCATCGATTGCAACTTCATGCCAGATCTTCAAGTAGTTGAATTCATCGGGGAGAGAAAGTTTTTTGATACCCGAAGCAATGCGGGCAATTGTTTCTTCATCTTTTAGCTTTGCAAGATCGTAGGTGCCTGTATCCTGCTTGGAATCTTCCATGAACCCGGGAAAATAGCCCGCTAAGGTATGCACGCCAAACTGTTGATATAAAAATTGAGCCAAGCGCATTTTGGATACATTTTTTCTGGATGGATCAGCCTTGGCTGCCTCTTGAAGAAGTGATCTCCATCGTTCTCCATCGTTGGCAGCTTTTTCAAAAGATTCGGGAAGTTTGTAAAAAACAGGCTTTCCTGTTTCATCAACTGGGGCGGGGGTAACACCATGGTAGGGATGCCAGTAGGGGCTGTCATCATATTCGGGCAGGGATGAGAAATCGGTAAGCAACTGCAAGCGCCAAGATTCATGCCCTGCGGAACCTCGCAAGATAATGTCTGCAAAATCGAGATAGAATAAAGAGGCAGCTTGCAAATCTTTATCTTTACGAACTTCTAATAAAGCTTTGTAAAGCAGTTGCATAGCTTGTGCGCGGTCACGGGCATAGCTGCTGACTTGTTTGCCCCCACCTCGGTGATAGCCCCGTTCAAACTTTCCAGCAACTACAAAACCAAAATGTTCCGATTCTAGAAACGAAGCTGCAGTCATCTGCATGAAACGCCATTTGCCTTCATGCACCTTGATGACGGAATCACGGAATGCATCGACCTCATTGTTTCTGCCAAGGTTTCGCAGGGATTGCAGTGCCAGATTCATATCGGCGGCAGCTTTTTTGCCTTCAGCGTTAGGCTCGAGAGCGAGTTTTTTGAAGCCTTCAAAAGCTTCCTTGTAGTTGCCCTGATTGTATAACTTTTGATATTTCTCAGAGGATTCATCAGCGCCACGAACCTGCCCTTTTAAGAATTCGGGCAATGCAAGTACTGCCATTGTCAATAGAAACCCTGCGCAAGCCAAGGGGATAAGTTTTTTGTTCATGGCTGATCCTTTGAAGTTAAATAAACGGCCTTGATAATAAGACGAATCTTGGCTCCATTTGGATTGAAGATACCTTAAAAGAGTTACGTAGAAGAATAGGAATATGGAAGTGTGATTATTATTTGTAACTTTCCTTTAAAAAATAGGGTTTAGATGCTGGCAAAAGAAGCTGCTTCCCCTTATTCTAAAATCAGGATTTACTAAACCATTTAAGTTGTTGAGGTGATCATGATTAAAAGATTAATGGCTTCTATGCTGCTTTTGGGCATAGCAGTGAGTATGAGTTTTTCTCCACTTTTTGCTCAAGATGTCAAGAAAAAGAAATTGATTCTTATCGCAGGCAGGAAAAGCCATGGCTATGGCCAGCACTCTTTCAAAGCTGGTTGCTCTTTGCTTAAAAAAGCACTTGATGAAAACGTTCCCGGTCTTGAAACCATTTTGGTTTTAGATGGCTGGCCCACCGATGAATCCATCCTCGATTCCGCGGATGGCATATGTATTTACAGCGATGGTGGTGGCGGTCACCCTTACAATGCACACCTCGAAAAAATTGATGCCCTCGCAAAGAAGGGTGTAGGACTTGCAATGTTTCACTACGGGGTAGAGACTACCAAGGGCAAGAATGGGGATAAATTTCTTGATTGGATTGGTGGCTATTTTGAACCCAATTGGTCGGTCAATCCACACTGGCGCCTGAGCGATTCTGAGCTTGCTAAAAATCACCCGATTACCCGGGGCGTAAACCCTTTCAAAACCCATGATGAATGGTATTACCACATGCGATTCAGGCCAAAAATGGAAGGCGTTACTCCAATCCTTAGCGCACTACCTCCTTCCGAAACTTTGGTTAACAAAGATGGCAAACTTTCGCGTGGCGATGGCCCGCATAGCAATAACCCTTTTGTTCGTGAAGCTGTTCTTGATCGCAAGGAAAAGCAAGTGCTTGCCTGGGCTTGCGATCGTGCCGATGGCGGCAGGGGTTTTGGTTACACTGGTGGTCATTCCCATTGGAACTGGGGCAATGACAACAACCGTAAGATGATCCTTAATTCCCTCGCTTGGATTTGCAAGGTTGAAGTGCCATCTACGGGTGTGAATTCCAAGAGGCCAACCTTGACTGAACTTCGCGAGAACATGGATTATCCAGTGCCCGATAAATTCGACTTCGCCAAGATTGAAAAAGATTTGGAAGAATCGAACAAGTAAGCGTTCGGTCTTTTGTACAATTAAGCCCCGAAGATGTACTATCTTTGGGGCTTTTTCGTTGGATCTTTCAAGGCTTGAAGAGTTGGACCGCAACGATTTCTTTGTCGGTGCGTGCAAAGATGCAACCTTGGGCGAATGCAGGATGCGCCCAGGTAAAACCGCACACGCTGATCTTATCTACCAGTTTGAATTCCTTGGGGGAAAGCTCTGCGAGTATGAGTTCTCCCTTTTCATTAAAGATTAGCGCCCTCTTTCCCACCCAAACCAAACTTGCCTGCGGATTGGTTCCACGCACTGTCACCGATTCATTCTCCCACATAATCTTGCCGGTTTTCGCCTCGATACACTTGATGCCACGAAATCGATCAAGCGCATAAAAGTAACCATCCCGAACCAAGGGCGAACACATCAGCATACTGAGTTGCTTACCTTCCCAAACCACCTTGGGGCCAGCAGGGGCAAGTTCAATCGCCTTGCT
>CAJCCR010000143.1 GCA_903960945.1 uncultured Planctomycetaceae bacterium | reverse complement strand
TTTATGATCAACGCTTAATGTTTTTATGGTTTTCTAGGGAAATTCATCATGTTGCGATTCATCAGTTTTGTGTGCCAATTATTGCTGGTGTTGGTTATTGCAAAAAGTGCAAACGCACAAACCGCAATTCCCGATACGCAAAACCCCAAAGATAAACTTTCCACCCCTGAAGAAGCGTTAAAGAGCCTCAAGCTGCCACCAGGTTTCAAGGCGCAAATGTTTGCCCATGAACCTGAGGTGATCCAGCCCGTTAATATGACTTTTGATTCCCGGGGCAGGCTTTGGATTAGCGAGTGCCTTACCTATGCCGAGACTAAAACCAATTTTGATCTTACCCTGAAAGATCGCATCGTGATTCTGGAAGATACCGACAACGATGGTGTGCATGACAAGCGTACGGTGTTTTGGGATCAGGGCCATCACCTTACCAGTGCCCTGCCTGGTTTTGGTGGCGTCTGGGTGCTTTGTGCACCTAATCTTCTTTTTATTCCGGATCGCAATGGCGATGATAAACCCGATGGCGAGCCCGAAATTATCCTTGATGGATTTGATAACAACAGCATCAGGCATAATATTGTCAACGGGCTTGCTTGGGGCCCGGATGGTTGGTTGTATGGCAGGCATGGCATCACCACCACATCTTTTGTTGGCACGCCCGATACCCCTGCAAGCAAGCGTATTCCAATCAATTGTGGGGTTTGGCGCTATCACCCTACTAAAAAGATCTTCGAGGTGGTTTCTAGGGGTGGTACCAACTCTTGGGGCCTTGATTGGGATGCTAACGGTAATGCTTTTTTTATCAATACGGTGATCGGCCATTTCTGGCATTCTATTCCCGGGGCTTATTTCAAGCGTATGTTTGGCGAACATTTTAACCCGCGCCTTTTTGAACTGATTGATCAACATGCGGATCATTACCATTGGGATCGTGTTGAAAATTGGAGCGATATTCGCAGCAAAGGCGTTACCCCCACCACCGATAAAGCGGGTGGCGGCCATGCGCATTGTGGTTTCATGATCTATCAGGGTGATAACTGGCCCGCGGATTATCAAGGCAAAGCTTTTACCGCCAACCTTCATGGCAGACGAATCAATGTTGATCGGATTGATGCCCATGGCAACGGTTTTGTTGCTCGCCATGAGCCCGATTTTATGAATGTCGGTGATCTTTGGTTTCGGGGGATCGAGCTTTGTTATGGCCCTGATGGCGGTGTTTTCATCATCGACTGGTCTGATGTTGGTGAATGCCATGAAAACGATGGCGTGCATCGCAACTCGGGTAGGATTTACAAAATCACACATGGCGAGATGAAGAAGAAGCCCACTGCAGACCTTTCGAAAATGAGTAACCTTGAGCTTGTTGATTTTGTTTCAAGTACGAATGAATGGCAATTCCGTCAGGCACGAAGGATATTACAAGAGCGTGCAGCATCGGGAATGAAGATGCAGGATGCGGAAGAGAAACTCAATTCGACCTTTGCAAAGGTGAAGCAATCAAATCATAAGCTGCGTTCTTTATGGATGCTTTATGCGATTTCAGCGTTGGATGCAAAGAAGATACTCGCCCTGTTGGATTCGGAAGATGAGCAGGTAAGGTCTTGGGGGGTACGGTTTTTGATGGAGGAAGAAAGCATATCTGGCGAGGCGCTTTTAGCTT
Organism: uncultured Planctomycetaceae bacterium; assembly: GCA_903960945.1. GTDB lineage: Bacteria > Planctomycetota > Planctomycetia > Gemmatales > Gemmataceae > UBA969. The sequence continues at coordinate 2,191 of CAJCCR010000143.1, read as the reverse complement.
TGGAAAAGCTTGCACCTGGTGAAAAGTCTGCATTAGTCAGGCTATATCTTGCGAGTGTATTGCAAAAGATTCCTGTGGGTTCACGAGGGAATCTTGCGTTGGCACTTGCAGCTAGGCAGGAAGATAAAAACGATCATAATCAACCACTCATGCTCTGGTATGGAATTGAGCCTACGGTAAGTTTGGATCCTTCTTTTGGGGTAAGGCTTGCGAAGGCTAGTGCAATGGGCAAGCATCGCACTTTTGTTGCACGAGTCCTTGCCGAAGAAATTGATTCAAACCCGAATGCGATGAACGAGCTTTTGCTTTTGGCTGGTTCTCTTGAAGTTGGCATGCAGAAGGAAATTGCACTTGGGTTGCAAGATGGCTTGCGAGGCAGGAGGAAAGCGAAAGCGCCTGAAGCTTGGAAGACCTTTGCTACAAGGCTTGCTGCATCGATGGATGCAGATGCAGTTAAGCTTGGGCGTGAAATTGCAATTGTGTTTGGAGATGGTAGGGCTTTGGATGAAGTGATGAAAATTGCAAGTGATAGTAAAGAAAGTGCGGGAGCAAGGCTTGCCGCGATTTCCACTTTGGTTGAAAATAAGGCGAAGGGAATTGAGCAGATTCTTCCTAAATTAGTAAACGATCGAAGTGTATCAGAAGCTGCAATCCGCGGTCTTGCATCGTTCAATCTTCCTGAAACTCCGAAGTTGATCATGAGCCAGTTTGGAAGGCTGGACCCTGCTTCCAGAAAAGCCGCAATCGATACTCTTTGTTCGCGACCTGCATACGCTACTGAACTTTTGAATGCCGTGGGCGAAGGCAAGGTGCCTCGTGATGTAATTACCGCGTATCATGCCAGGCAGATAGCTGCGTTTAACGATGCTGCGCTTAGTGCAAAACTTTCCGCAACTTGGGGAGAGGTGCGCATTCCCACCGAGAAGAAGAAAGAACAAATTACCAAGTTGAGAACGCAGTTGGAATCAGCCAATAAGGAAAAGGTGGACCTAGTGCAGGGAAGGTTGTTATTCCAAAAGGTATGTGCAAACTGTCATGGATTGTTTGGTCAGGGGGGAAACCTTGGGCCAGATCTTACAGGTTCGCAAAGATCAAATCTTGAGTATTTGCTAGAGAACATTTTAGAGCCGAACGCAACCGTGGCTGCAGATTATCGCATGTCTGCGGTAACGCTAAAGGATGGCAGATTGCTGACAGGGTTGGTGTTTAAGAGGGCGAATAAGGCGGTGGAAGTGGTTGGGCCTACCGAGAAAAAAACCGTGCTTGCAGAGGATATTGATTCCATCAAGCCCTTGAATGTTTCGCCGATGCCTGAAAACCTTCTTGAAGCTTTGAAGCTTGAGGAAATCCGAAATCTATTTGGCTACCTCATGAGCCCTGTGCAGGTGCAGCTACCTAGGTAGTTTAATATTATGACAACCAACAAAGTAACCACAGGCATTGATGCCTTAATTGCAGATGGCTTTTCTTGCTTGAAGGGTAAGCGTGTGGGGCTACTCACTCATGCCCCCGCCTGCGATTTTTCACGAACATCCACTCTTCAACATTTCATGCAACATTTGCAGGGAGGCTTGAAGGTGGTATTCACTCCCGAGCATGGCTTTTCCGCCAATGCTCAGGATTTGAAAGCGGGAGATATTACGCAGGGAGCGGATGGTTTGAAATGGGTCAGCCTTTATGGAAAGGATAAAAGCTCGCTTCATCCTCTTCCAGAACACCTTGTTAATCTTGATATTTTGGTAGTTGATCTGGTGGATGTGGGCAGCAGACATCAAACCTTTCAAGCCACAATGCTTTATGCAATGCAGGTTGCATTTACAAAGGGTATTGCGGTGATGGTATTAGATAGGCCCAATCCTCTTGGGGGCCTTGCGGTTGAGGGGCCAATGCTTCTTCCCGAATGGTCTAGCTTTGTTGGGGTTCACCCGATTCCTATTCGCCATGGTTTGACGATTGGTGAACTTGCAATTCTTTATAAGGAAGAATTAGAGTTGGTAGGGGATTTAGAGGTAGTGCCTTGCGAGGGTTGGAAAAGAAGCATGTATCTTGATGAGACAGGTTTACCTTGGGTTATGCCCAGCCCGAACATTCCCACTTTCGAAACTGCGCTGGTTTATCCAGGGCAATGTTTGTTCGAGGGAACTAATCTTTCTGAAGGCCTTGGTACCACCAATCCTTTTCAATGGTGTGG
>CAJCCR010000142.1 GCA_903960945.1 uncultured Planctomycetaceae bacterium | reverse complement strand
TCCTAACAAGCCAAAAGCAGGCATGGAAGTTCCTTCAACCCCGGCTTTAAGGCTGCGGAGTATATCTTCCCTGCGAGGTTTGATTTTGTTGCCACCCGGGTTGGAGGAGATAAATTTAAATTTACCCTGCCTAAAGTCTCTGGGGTGCGGGTTAACCCACGGGCCGGTGGGGCCTCGGCCATCGCCCGCCAATCCATGGCAATGCAAACAATTTCGACGGTAAAGCTTGCTACCTGCTGCAAGTGTTTCGTCATCAAGTTTTAAGGATTTTGCAAGTGCGATGGTTTCGGTGTGGGTGGATATTCCAACGGATGGTTTATAGGGGGAACCAAAAGTAAGTTGCAATTCAGTATCTAATTCGGTTCGAAGGTTTTCTGGGAGATCTTTCGGGCTGAATGTTTTGCCACCAAGTTCCTTAATTTGACCGATGGCTTTATCCAATTGCCCAGGGCCAGGAAGGCGATCGTGGGTTAGTTTTGGAACTTCGTCAACAATTAAATCTGCACGGAAAGGGTATACTACATCATCAGGGTAGGCGTCGTTATTGTTGCTGCAACCCGAAGACATGAAAACGCAAACTGCAAGAGTGAGGGTGACAAACCCAATCAACTTGGGGAGTGCAGGAATCAAACTTGAGGAACACTTTGCCATAAGTTCGGCAATCCTTAAATTCAAAAGGGAACTAGTCTAACCTAAACACTTTAACATTTAATCGATGCAAAACTAATCGATTAAATACTAAACCGAGCAAAACTAATGCCAACTAACATTTTATTTACTATTTGGAAAGATGGGAGAAGAAAGGCTGAAAAAACTTAGGAAGTCCTAATGTTAAGAAGTTTGGGATTTGGTTTCTTAAAATTAAGAAACTTAGCGGGGTGGAGTAGGATTTGTTTTTTGAATGTAGAAACAATTAAACTTTTATCCTGCTTGCGACTTGGTAACATAGGGCATTAATAATTATGGGGTTCAAATTAATGCTTAAAAGCCTTGGTATTGCAGCCCGGCTAGTAATAATCCTCAGCGCAGGACTATTCAATTGTTTCCTTTTTGCCCAGCAATCAATTCAACCAGATAAAGAGTTAACTTCAAAGATAATTCAATTGGCAGGGGGCTTGGCTGGAAAAGACTCGAAAGTTTCTCAGGAAAACCTTTTTAAAATTATTGAAACAAATCCAGATGCGATGGTGATGAATACCAAAAATCACCTAATTAGGGCCTCATGGCTTTGTCAAGTGTCCCTCTTAGGAAGTGATAAGAACTCGCAGGAATTTAAAAAACACGAGGCTAATTATAAAAAGCAGTTTGATGTAGCTAAAACGCAAAAAGATTTGCACGGGCTTTATGGAATTGTTCGTAACGGGCTTTATTGTAAGAGTGGGATTGATGCAAGCCTTCTTCTGGGCGACAGGGCCTTTGAGCAATCCAAAATTGAAGAAGCGGAATACTGGTGGAGCCTGCCCCTAACGCTTTATTCCGAGGCGCAGCAAAAGTCTAATCTTGATAAACCTCTTTTTTTTGAACAGATCCCTTTACTTAAGGCCAGATTAGTTGCAAGTTCTTTAGTCAGGGATGGATTGGGCAAAACAGCAAAGGAAAGATTTGATCAATTTGCATTAGACTTTCCCAAAGACGAAGGAATTCTAGCATCAAAAAAAGGCAATTTCGTTAAAACGCTGGAAGAATTTTCGCAATCGAAATCATTCCGATTGAGTCGAACCGACTGGACTTCCTACGCCATAACTAATGAACGAAACCCAATTATTGCGCAGGGTCCAACGGTGCACGAACTAGGAAACTGGTGCGCCAGCCCCCCAACTTGGAAGACCTCGATTGCCACGATGGATAATGATGAGCCAGATGCTGTTTCTGCAAAAAACCTTTTAGCTCCACAAAAATCTCCTGATCTTCCATGCCATCCGTTGCGGGTTGGTTCGCGCATATTGTTTCAAGATGGTTCCAAACTGATTTCTTTTGATTTGGTTTCTGGTGCCAAAACTATCGTGTACGATCCTAATGCGATGTTCCCAAAAGGCAATTTAAACCAGCAATTACGGTTGGGTCGAAGCATGGCCCTAACCTTTTGCCCGCCTAACAGGGTGCTGGTAACCCTTGATAAACCGATTAAAAACAAGGACAGAATCTTTGACCCAGTTGCAAATGATATTTTAGATTGCGAAAGCTTTCTTGCTTGCCTGGAAGTTAATCCCGGTGCGACACGACTGCTTTGGGAGGCTAAGCTTCCCACGGGGGATAACAGCAGATTTGAAAGTGACCCGTTGGTTCATGAAGGTAGGGTTTTTGTTCTTGCTAGCCAAAAGGTTAATGGTAGGGAGGTTTCTAAAGTTCATTGCTACAACATTAATGCAGGTACGTCAGATTTGCTTTGGTCTTGCGAGGTCGCTTCTGAAACTACAGCGGTCCAATATCAAGAAAACAAGCAGTCGTTTTTGACCCTTGCAGGTAGCCTAGTGGTTGCAACAAGTAGAGGAGGTTCTGTTACTGCGGTAGATCAAAAGACAGGGAAAACTGTATGGATAAGGTTGGTTGCGCCAAGTGAAAATGCACGCAGCATCAAAACACCAACACCTCTTCGGGCTATTTTTCATGAAGCCATGGTTTATCATCTTAACCCAAGAAACAGAGTGGTTCAGGCATTAGATAGTGGGAGTGGCACTCTTATATGGACTCGTGATGTTGAAAATGTCAACCAATTGATTGCGGTCAAAGATGGGATTTTGTTGTTAGGGACTGAAAATGGATTGCGGGCCTTAAATGCCACCAATGGTTTAGATAGCCATGCTTGGAGTATTCCCGCGGATGGTAGTTCTCTGCCTTCTGCGGGAAGGGGGTTTATTCTTGGTGATAATTATATTTGGCCTACCGTCAAAGGCGTGTTTGTTGTTGACATGAAAACTGGTTTGCCCGCTGCAGATCTTTCTTTATTTCATCGTTTACAGCCAGGCAATCTTTTTCTCTTTGATGATTTTTTATTGAGTGTTGATCGTAATGCGATCCGGATGTATCCGGGAAATAAAGCCGGGAAATCAAAGAAGCAGAATGCAGCTTTTTTAGCGCCACAGGCTTCTCGGAATTTGGAAATCAAGTCGCAACTGCCTAACGAAAAGAGTATGAAACAAGATTGGAAAGTCGGAGATATAAAGTGGGTATCAAGGCAAACCGGGGGCGGGAAACTTTTTGATCAAGGCTTAGTTCAAATTGCTAAAACCTCAAATTTAACAGCAATAACTCGTTCTCAAGATTTTAAGGTCGTTCGGAATTCAGATGGGGCTTTACTTTGGGAATCAAAGTTACGAGACGTTTGCACTTGGATGAAAGCTCAGGGCGATATTTTGTTACTCGGGTTTGAAAAATCGGTCATGGCATTTGATTTGGAAAAGGGTGCGGAGATGTGGCGTTTTACACCCACCAACAATAGTGCCAACCCCTTCGGATTTGTGGTTTTAGGCGATAAACTAATTTGTCACGATGGCTCTTGGAAAATCTATTGCCTTGATTCCAATAATGGGAAAGTTCTTTTCGAATCACAGTTCCCTATATTTGAAAGCGATTTTTCTGATCATCATCTTGTCGTGCAGGAAATGGTTTCGATTAATCAGAATGCGTTCATTGTTCCTGATAATAAAAACAATTACTGGTGTGTGGAGAAGGAAGGTTCTCAACCTAAATGTGTGCCTAGGTTGGATGATTCTCCTTGGGAAACCATGGCGCCTGTTCGAGATAATATTCTTGCGCTTAATTCCGATGGAAAGCTTTGCTTACTGGAATCCAAGGGTTTTCAATGCATTATGAAAATCGCTTTGCTTCCTGCATCACTTAAATCGGGAAAGTCTGGGACGATTTTTACCTTTAACAATCAAGCTGTTGTTGGTGTTGAAGGTAATACCGCAACCTTTTTGTTTTTTATCGATTTGACCAAGGGCAGCCATATTTGGGACAAGCCATTTTTAATATTCGAGAAAAATCTGAACCTTGATGCATGGCGTCTTTTGGGTGATAACCTTTACGGGTTTGCAGGCAGCTATTTCAAATCGTGGAATTTGAATACGAAACAAGAAACCAAGTATTTTAAATTATCTCCCGACTTTTTGCTTTACGATTGGCGTATGAATGTTCATGAGGGGGAAATTCTTGTTTGGGCATCACCCCCTTCGTGCACTAAAATTACCATAAAGCTTGGCACTTGGTTTTTGGCTTGGAGTTCCGATGCTATTTATCCCAAGGGGAAGGGAATGCCTTTATATTTTTTTTCACATGGCGATGTGCAAAAGAGGGTGTTTTTAGAAACCTACGCCGGGGGCGCCCACTGGGTTTTTAAAGCTATGAATGATTTTTGTCTTTTTCCTGAAGTTTCCATTAGTAAGGAAAACCATGCTATTCATTCCCCTATGATTTTGCCTGATAAAAATGAGATACTAGTGGGTTTGGCTTCTGAGGTTTATTGCATAGCCCATTGATTTATAAGAAAGGTTTGGTTCCTGTGCCTGATGAACAAAACATGATTGAAATATTGCTTGATAGTGAAAATGAAAAATCCAGTGATCTTGAAGCTCTTAAGAAGATTCAGGAAGCTGGAGTTAAAATACGGGAAGAAATTTCCAAAGTGATTGTGGGCCATTCCGAGGTTGTTGAACAACTCCTCCTTGCTCTCTTTGCAAAGGGGCATTGCCTTTTGGTGGGTGTGCCAGGGTTGGCGAAAACTCTGATCGTTAAAACTTTGGCATCAAGTTTGGGCCTTATATCTAATCGCATTCAGTTTACACCGGATTTAATGCCCTCCGATATTACTGGAACTGAAATTCTTCAAGAGAATAAGACTTCGGGTGAAAGAGTCTTTCGCTTCATTAATGGCCCGATTTTTGCGAACCTTGTTCTTGCTGATGAAATCAACCGTACTCCTCCCAAAACTCAGTCCGCTCTTCTTGAAGCCATGCAGGAACTTCAAGTCACGGTTGGTGGCCAGCGCCATATATTACCCAAACCTTTTTTTGTGCTTGCAACCCAAAATCCCATCGAGCAAGAGGGCACTTATCCTCTTCCTGAAGCTCAGTTGGATCGTTTTATGTTCATGATTCTGGTGGGTTATCCTTCCGAAGCTGAAGAACTTGAAATCATTTCCCGCACGACTTCAGGGCATATGAATCCTGTGCAGCGGGTTCTTTCAGAGGCTGAAATACAAGGGATGCAAGAACTCGTTTGCAAAATTCCCGCTTCACCCCATGTTGTTAAATACGCCATGGATATCGTTCGAAAAAGCAGGCCCGAGCGTGATAAAGAATCATCTGCTGCTGTTCCTGATTTTGTACGGAAATATATTTCCTGGGGTGCAGGGCCCAGAGCTGGGCAAGCCATGGTGATGGCCGGTAAGGCGCGGGCTGCGCTTGCTGGGCGCTTCTTTGTTTCTCGCGAAGATATCAAAGCCGTTGCTCTCCCTATTCTAAGGCACAGGATAATTACAAATTATCATGCGGAATCGGATGGCATGACTGCAGATAAAATAGTTCAGAAACTGATCGAATCCGTGCCTTTTGCGGAAATCTAATTTCGGGAGATAGGCTTGAGCAACAATCGGAAATACCTTGATGCTGATGTTTTGGCCCGGCTTCGGCTTGTCGAACTCGAAGCTAGAACAATCGTTCAAGGTATTATCTCGGGCAAACATCGCAGCCCAATGCGTGGATTCTCTGTCGAGTTCGCAGAACATCGTGAATACTCCGCAGGTGATGATCTTCGCAGGCTGGATTGGAAAGTTCTTGCCCGAACCGAAAAACTCTACCTCAAGCAATATGAGCAAGAGACAAATCTTGCATGCTCCATGCTGGTGGATTGCAGTGAATCGATGTCTTTTGGTTCTGTCTCTTGGCAGAAAACCAAATCTGGGATCCGTTCTAAATTTGATCACGCTGCAATCGCTTCAAGCGTTCTTGCGTACCTTTTGCAACACGATGGAGATGCAATCGGGCTTTATACCTTTAACGACAAAGTGTTGAACAGATTATCACCCTCGGGAAGGATATCGCAATTGGAGGCGATATTCGAAATACTTTCATTGGGCCCCACCACCGGGAAAACCAACATCGCTCCATTGCTTCATGAGGTTTGCGAGAGAATGACCCGCAAGGGCATTGTCTTTATATTCAGCGATTTTCTTGACGATATGGGTTCCTTAATGGAAGGCATCAAGCACCTGAATCATCTTGGTCATGAAGTCGTGGCTTTTCATGTGATGGATCCGCAGGAGATGGATTTTCCTTTCCAAGATCCGACTTTGTTTCGCGGTTTAGAGGGCGAACCGCAGCTCGATGCAGATCCCGTTTCACTTAGGCTGAGTTATCTTGAAAATCTTAACCGATGGCGCACAAGCCTCCGTGAAGAATTAAGGAAGCTGGATAGTGATTATGTTTTGCTAAGAACAGACGAAGTGCTTGGCGAAGTGTTGTCAGAATATTTAAGGGGTAGAAAGTCGCGGACAAGGAAAGAGATGCGGGGGCCACTTACTTGATTTTCCCGTTGTTCGCATTTCTGTTTGAAACCCCTATTGCTGCGCTTCTTGCTGCTGCAGGCGCTGTTGCAATTCCTGTTGTCATCCATCTTTTGCGCAGGTTTCGCAGGCAGATTGTTGACCTTCCCACCATTCGTTTTCTTTTAGAAGCAAAAAAGGTTCAGGAGAAACGCTGGCGCATCGAACAATGGTTGCTGCTGGTACTGCGTTGCTTGATGGTATTCTTGCTGGCTTCCGCTTGCGCTGCTGCAATGCCTTGGGCTGAACCCTATTGGCGCAACTTATTCCCGGAGATGCGGGGGCAACGAATTGCAGGTGTATCGCGTGTGCATACTATTCTTGTTCTGGATGCTTCTTTAAGTATGCTGGCGCAAAAAGATGGCAAATCTGCATTCGAAAAAGCTAAGCAAAATGCTGATCGTTTTGTTCAAGCATGTAACCCAGGCGATGCCATCAGTTTGGTGCAGATGTCGTTTCCTCCGAAGATAATCATTAACGAAGCTGCTGAAGATTTCGATAAGGTGCGGGAAGAAATTTCCGCGATCGCCCCCACTCATGGGTGTGCAGATCTTCCGGGTACACTTGCCTTGGTCGATGCCATTTTGCAGAGATCTCCCCCACGGTTTAAAGACCGCAAAGTTCTTTTCGTTTCTGACCTTCAAAAGAGTTCTTGGCTTAGTAATGGTGCAGGCCCTGTCAATGCCCTGTTCTCTAAAATGCGAACCAAGGCAACTCTTGGGGTTCTTGATGTTGGTGTCGAAATTCCCTCCAATCTTGCAATTACAAATCTCGAAATAGATGGGCAGATTGCAGGGGTTAGTTCCGAAACTAGATTCATTGCAAAGCTACAGGCGTTTGGCGATAAACCGCAAAGCCGAGTTAAAGTGCGATTGCTTGCAGGTAAAATCGCTCAGGGATCAGACTCTATTTCTCTTGCTCAAGTGCTCGAGGAATCGGTCGACATGCAGGCTTCTTCTCAAGCTACAGTGCTACTCAAATACAAGTTCAAGGAACCGGGCGATTATGCGGTTCAAATGCAGTTAGATCAGGATAATCTTGCTGTTGATGATTCCTGCAGAGTGATTGTTCGGGTCAGTAAAGAGCTTAATATCTTGCTGGTGAATGGTAGGTATTCTGTGCGTGAGCTTGAAAGATAGACGGGGTTTTTGCAAATTGCTCTCGATAATGAGGGCGTTGATTCTATTCCATTAAAGTTCAAGGCACGATCAATCGATGAGCCAAGATTGGCTGATGAATTAAATAAAGGGCTTACCAATTATGATTCTGTTTTCTTTTGTGATGTTGCTAGGTGGAGAGCTTCAGAATCGAGAATGGTTGCAGAGTTTGTGCGCAAAGGGGGTGGTGCGGTTTTCTGGTTGGGCGATCAAGCCGAACCCGCTTCTTACAACGATAATCTTTTTCAGGAAGGCAAGGGGCTTTTGCCTGCGAAGTTGATCAAGCCGGTGTCTGCGCTACAGGGTTCGCTCTTCCAATTTCAATCCGATCCTTCTGCTTTTCAATATCCACCACTTAGCGCCTTTCGTACTGCTGAAGATAAGCAATCTTTACTCGGCCCGCGATTTACCAATGTTTTTCAAACTGAACCCCTACCCAAATCTCTTGTCCGAAATCTTGCGAATTTCAAAAGCGTTATTCCAGGTTCGAATGTGGATGAAAATAAAAATGCATCCCTGACTTTTCCAGCCTTGTTGGGTTGGCAACCTCCCATTGCTTCCTTGCAAAAGAATTTCAAGGCTACCGATTCGCGATCCAAAGGTTGGGTTTACCTTGCTTGTACCAGTGCTAATACGGAATGGAACAACTGGCCTGCATATCCCAGTTATCTGCCTTTTGTTCAAGAGTTGATGTTGGCAAGTTGTGCTGGGAAATTAAAAGAGCATTCGCAACTTTGTGGAACCACGATTGACGATTACCCCGCTCAACAATCAGGCGAAGTAAAAATTTCGCTCCCTGATGGCACTTCAGAAACAGTGCCTTTGATTCAGGATCAGGACTTTTCCAGAATGAATTTCAGCAATACTTTTAGGTCAGGGTTTTATTTTGCTAGGTACCTCACAACACAGGCCAGTAATTGTTTTGCAGTAAATCCGATGTTAAGCCCTATGGGCGAAGCAGGATCCGAATCAGAGCTATCCCGTACTTCGTTGGAGGAAATCAATCAGTTTTATCCTGAAGCGAATTTTTCTCTTGTGAAAGATCCTGCAGCTTTTATGGATGAAAATAGCTCAGGTACCGATACTGATAATGAAGACAAAGGGATGTTGAGGGAGAAGATTGCAGGTGTATTTCTTTCGTTGTTCCTTCTCTTTTCGATAGGGGAGTTTTTGTTTTCTTGGTTGATGGGGTTGGGCAGATCGCTTACGCCAAGCCTTAAGAAACCATGGTTGGTCATAGGGCTAAGCTGGCTTGTTTTAATTCCTGTTGGGTTTTGTGTGGTTGGAATACTTGGCAATTCTTCGGGTGCAAATGCACTCTCATTTCTTCCTGCTAGTGTTGTTGAGAGTTTTGAATCGGTGCGTGGTCGAATCGAAATTGGGGAAGGTGAAACATTACAAACCAGATTGATAACTCAGAATGAATTCACGCCTGCAATCAACACTAAAGCGGTCAGGCTTTCAATATTTGGGATTCTAGCTTTTTGCACCGGCATGGCCTTTGTGAGGTTGATTTTTAATCGCAGTGCTTTGGGGGCGATTACTCTTACTGGATTAAGGTTGGGTTTTTGGTGGGTTCTGCTGTGGATACTCCTGCCTCAGATTGGCCTTGGGTTTGAAAGATTTACCTGGCCCGATATTGCAATTTTGATTGATGATTCTCAAAGTATGTCGATTGCAGATAAATACCAAGATGAGGCGCGGGATTTGTTTTCGCGCAAAATTGCAGATGCCTCCAGCCAGCAAGTTACTCGAATTGGAATTGCCCGTGCCATTCTTACAGAAAATCAAGGCAAGTTTCTTGCAAACATACTTGAAAGAAAGTTCCGCATTCACCTTTATCATCTTTCTGCCCGGGCAGAGAAAATTGCCCTTATCACCAAGCCTGAAGAAATTCCTGAAGCCCTTGTTTTAATCCGGGCCTTGAAGCCTGATGCATCCCATGACAGCAGCAAAATCGGTAATGCCTGCAGGCAGGTGCTTAATGATTTTCGCGGCACCCCCCTTGGAGGCGTGGTTCTTTTTTCTGATGGAGTTGTTACCGATGGCGAAGAATTATCGAAGGTGACAAAGTTTGCAGTCCAGAGTGCGGTTCCTTTTTTCGCAATTGGGTTGGGTGAAGAAATGGAACCCAAAGACCTTGCAGTTTTAGATGTTCAAGGCCCCGATGAAATCGCTTTTGGAGACCGGGTGGTGCTGGATGTAAGGGTTTCTTCTGCAGGTTATAAAAACTTCCGAACCTCGGTGCTTCTTAAGGAAAAAGGGAAGCCTGACATTATTGATAGGCAAGAAATAACCCTTGATGAAACAGGTATACCCTCCGTAATACGCTTGGTCGATAAACCAAAAACCGAGGGGCTGAAACTTTATGAAATTGAGATCCCTATACAGAAGGAAGAATCGCAAGCGACGAATAACCGAATAGAAAAAAATGTTCTTGTTCAGCAAGCCAGCACGGTAAGAATTCTCTTTGTCGAAGGTTGTAGGCGTTATGAATATCAATACTTGAAAACATTGCTCGAAAGGCAGGCGGAAGTTCCGGGTGGGAGAAAACTTTTCTCGTTGAATGTGCTTTTGCTGGAAGCAGACCCTGATTTTCCATCACAGGATCGCACTGCGATTGCAGACCTTCCCACTCGAGGTGAGTTGTTCCTTTACGATGTTGTGATCTTTGGTGATGTTGATCCCAAATCGCGGGAAGCTGCAAAATTCAAACGATTTCTTACAGACCTCACCGAATTCGCACGCGAAAAAGGAGGAGGCGTACTTTTCTTGGCAGGGCAAAGATTCTTCCCTGCAGAGTATGCTGCTTCTTTGCGCGATTTGTTGCCTGTCGAAATTAATGCTAATCCATTGATTGAATCGCCCGAAGGAATCATTCAGGGGTACAGGATGATTCCCGCTGCTTCTGCGAGTTCGCACCCTATTTTTAGATTTCATTCAGAGGAAAAAGAAAATAGTAATCTTTGGAATCATATGAAGGAAATGTACTGGTGCTTTGCAGGTGTGGTGCCTAAGAAAGGTGCAGAAGTGCTTGCGAGTGCGGAGGGAGGGAATCTCGGGGTAGCAGGCAAAAATGTGCCGCTCATGGTGCTGCAGTACTATGGTGCGGGCCGTGTTTTGTTTTTTGCATTTGACGAATCTTGGCGCTGGGCGTACCGAGAGGATCAGGGCTATTACAATTATTTCTGGCTGCAGACTCTGCGTTTTCTTTCCCGAAATTCTGTCTCTAAGATTTCGCTTAAACTCGATAAATCGGGCAACTATAGGCGGGGCGATTCTATTCGTATTCTTGTTCGACTTCCTCTTGATGCTTCAGGTGCGGAAGCTAATTCCACCGTTCGCGTATCGATGGAAAGAAAAAATATACAAGATGGCAAAGGGAAAGAAATTATCACCCTTGATCTTGCCAAAGTTGCGGGCAGCAGGGGAGCTTTCGAAACTGTTATCAATAATGCCCGCGAAGGTAAATATCTTTTTCAGGTGTTGCAACCCCTTAAGCAAGATGCAGCGCCTTTTGTTGAGTGCATTGTTCTACCACCACCGGGTGAAATGGAAAAGCTGACCATGGCGCAAAATGATTTAACGAAGATGGCGCTTACTACTAAGGGCAAATTCTATTTCCCGGACCAAGCCGCATCTTTGCCTGTTGATCTCCCCAGCGGTTTTCAAATTTCATCTGGTTCCCCTTCGCCTCCTTGGGATTTATGGAACCATCCATTTGTTTTTGTCCTCGTTTTGTTACTGTTAACTTTGAATTGGTTTTTGGGAAGGCGCTTGCAACTGTTATAGTTAAGCAAGCAACTTAAAAGGACTGGATACACCATGACTTTGCTTACCAAAGAAATTGAAGCTTCCCCAGATGCAGAGCGTTTGCAACGCCTTATGTCTTCAATTTTGTTGCAGAATAAAGTCTATGGCTTTTTTCGGGCGATTTTTCTTTGGGCATTATTCACCAGCTTGGTTTTATCTTGTCTTGTTTTCTTGGAGTATCATTTTCATTTAGACTCTTGGTTGCGTGCAGTATCCTTGGTTTTATGGCTTGCTAGTTCCACTTTTGCTTTTCTATTCTTCTTTAAACCCATCAATCGTTGTTCCTTGACTGCAACACAGTTGGCTTTGCAAATGGAGGGGATTGATCCGCAATTAAAAGATTCCCTGGCGAGTGCCATTTATTTTCTTGATCAGAACAAAACCATGGAGGGGGCCTCTGCAGAATTGGTGGTAAAGGCAATAGCAGATGCTTTCGACAAAGTGATGCTTGCTGATGTTTTTTTCAAAGTTCATGTGCGCTGGGTAGGTGTTAGTTTTCTAGTATCAGGTGCGTTTTTATTTACGATGTTGTTGGTTTTTCTTGCTTATATGCCTTTTTCGGGTGTGGCTTTGGCTCGGGTGATCTTGCCTTATGAAAATATAGCGTGGCCTACTCTTACGCAAATGGAAGTGGTTGCCCCAAAGCCCAAAGTTGGTAAAAATGAAGCTCTGCGAATCGTTGCAAGGATCAAAGGAAAAATCCCTCAGCAAGCTACGGTTATGGTTCATTGTGAGGGCGCTTTGCATTCTAAATTAATCGCAGATATACAGACTAACGATGGTAATGTTTCAGAATTAATAGGGAAAATTGATGTCTCTGAGGTAGGTCGTGATTTTGCGTTGCAAATATTCGCAGGTGATGCAGTTTCTGATGTTTATCAGATAACGGTGCTAGCCCCGCCTGTGTTTTTAGATATCGATGGAAATCCTTCTCCAACAGTAACTTGCCTGCCTCCTTTCTATACTGGATTGGCTTCGCCTTTAAAAGTTTCCCCTAGCACTTCGCAATTGGATGTTCCCCTTGGAAGTAATTTAGTATTTAAAGGGCTCGCGGATCGTTCGCTTAAATCTGCCCGTCTCGAATTCCAGCCCGAGAATAAAGATCTCCTGCCAGGGATTGTAGGGGCCTTCTTTTCTGCAGGCGATCATTGGTCAACTTTAGTTTTGCTGCCAATTGCCAAAGCTTCTAATGCAGAAACTGCAATTTCTTTAGATACCTTGAATACTGGATTTGAAATTTCGTTTACTCCAATAGCTTCAGGGATTTATTCGGTTGTGATTGAGGATGAAAGCGATTTATATGCGATTCGAAGTTTTGATCTGCAGGTTCGTGCTGACCCTGCGCCTTTGGTGAAAATGGATTCTTCGCTTGCGAATAGTGGGTATTTACAGTTGTTTTCCGAAGCTGAAGTTGCGCTTAAGGTATCCGCTGAAGATTTGCTATATGGGTTAAATACCGTTGGTATTGAGTTTAAAGGGGCGCAAGATGCTGTTAAAAATTCGGGTTCAGATTTTTGGAACCAAACTTTGGTTGACAAGAATGGGATTAGGGCTAAGCCCGTAAATAATCTTTTACTAGATCATGTGGTTAAACTGAAGGATTTGAAAAACGCAAATGGTTCTTCTTTTAAGGCCGGGGATCGTTTTTCATTTCGTTATGTAGCCAGTGACCATGACGATATTTTGCCTCTGAAACCCCGGGGCGGTTCTGAATGGTTGGAAATCCAAATTGTCGATCGCAATGGAATTGAATTATCACTTGAGAAAGCCCAAGAGAAGGCTCGACAGGAATTATTGAAGGTCAGAGATGTTCAGCGCAAGGCGACCAAAGATACCCAGTTTGCTTTAGATGAAATTAAATTCAAGGAAGAAGGCGTTCAAAAAGCAATGGAAGCTGTTCAGTCAGCAGAGCAGGGGCAAAAAAATGTAAGCGAACGGCTTGGAGAAAAAGAATCTGGGATTCTTGGTAGCATTGAGAAAATCAAAAAACTTGCAGAAGCCAACAAGTTAAAATCTTCCGCTTCATTGAGTCGGCTTAATGAACTGGGAAAAGAAATCAAAAAAATCGAAGAAGGAGAGTTGGCGCAAGCAGAGTTGCAATTGTCGGAGGCTTCCAAACGATTGGAATCTGCAGATGCAGGTAAAGGTTTGGAAAAAGAAAAATTGACTGCTGCGCTTGAGAAGTCGTTGAAGAATCAACAAGAGGTTGAGAAAAGCTTGGATGGGTTGCTTAAAAACCTTGAGCCTTGGGCTGGCCTTGCTGAAATGCGTTCCGATGCTCGGGAGACACTGCTTGAACTGGAAGATTTAAAACGGAAGTTGGAGGATACGCAAAAGCAAGATCCCACCGCATTGGGGAAGAAGACTGACGAACTCACTCCGATGCAAAAAGAAAAGATCGAGAACCTGTCGGCGCAGCAAAACAAGGTGGCTCAGAAAGCAATGAACCTCGTTGATAAAATGAATAAATCAACGCAGGAGAAAAAGGGACTAGAGGAGTCGGTTGCTAAAAATATCAAGGATACCCTCGAGTTGCCTGATGTTAAGGAATTGAAAAACAACCTTCGTTCTGCAAAAGAAGAAATTGAATCCAACCGATTAACGGACGCATCAAAATCGCAAGCTAAGGCAGTGGAAGGGGTACAAGAGATATTGGAAAAGCTTGAAGAAAACCCGCGGGAGATGAATCAAAAGTTGGCGAAAAAATTGCGTGAGGTTCAAAAGCAACTCGAGGAGATGAAGCAAGAGATGCAAACCCTTCGTAAAAAACGCGACGAAGCGCAAAAGATCAAAAATGATGATCAGAAAAAAGATGCTCTGCGGAAGAATAATGAGGAGATGGAAAAACTAGCCTCCAAAATGGAAGAGATGGCTAAAACTCTGAGCAGGTTTAAGAACGAAAATGAAGGCAGTAATCTCGAAGATTCAGCTAAAGAATTAAGGCGTATAGCTCAAAACCCACAAGAGAACCCAGGTGTTAACCCTGAGGCAAATCCTCTTGATAAAGCTCAGGAAAAATTGCAGAGGGAAATACAGGATGTGCAACAGTTGGCAAAAGAAACCGAAGAGAAATTACAAAGAGAGCGCCTAGAAAAGATTGCTGAAAGTATAAAGCTGCTTTCTGAAAGGCAGGAATCTTTGGTAAAGGAATCCGAGAGGTTTGATCTTTTGCTTAATGAAAAAGGAGCATGGACCCGTGCCCAGATTCTTTCACTTACTGGGTTTGCACGATCCCAAACTGGCCTTGCTGAGGAAACCGAACTTGTCGCTTCCCGCGATCTTGATGGATTGCCTGTGTTTATGAAAACTATTGGCATGGCAGGTAGATCGATGCGTAACGCTGCAAAATTATCGGAACGAAATTCTCGAACTCAAACCAAAGGGCCGCCACTTTCAGAAAAAGTCGTTCCTGCGCAAAAAGAAGCTTTGCAACGATTGATGCAATTTCAAAATGCACTCAAGGAAGAAATTGGGCAGCTCGCCTCTGCAGCAAAGGATAATGAAGCAGAAGAAAAACAGGAGAAAAACAACGAAGAAGGTAAATCAAATCAATCAGGGGGAGGAGCGCAAGATCGTAAGCCACCATCGATTGCCCAGCTTAAATTATTGCGTAATTTACAGGCGGAGTTGTATGATCGAACCGAGCAACTTTCTACCAAGTTTCCCGATTCTAAAAAGATGCCTGAAGATAGCAGACGGGAAATGCTCAATCTTCAAAAAGATCAACGGGAAGTAGGGGAATTGTTGGAAATCCTTCTCGAGTTCAATCGCAAAAATGCACCCCAGGGAGATTTACAATGATGATTAGGGTTATCATGCTGTGCTCTCTTTTACTTATTTCGGGGGCAATGATTGCTCAGGAAAAAGAGTCTGTTCCCACTCAGGAAAAATCAGGCGATGAAGGCCCTGTTAAGTTGAAAAAAAAGAAACCTTCGCCTGCGGAGCCTCAGGAAAAACCAAAAGATTCTGCGATTGTTCCAAGTGATAAAAACAAACCCGAATCCAGCCCTGAAAAGAAAAAAGAGAAGGTTGCCTCGCCAGAAAAAGAAATGGATCAACCTAAAGACAATCTTGAAGAGGAAGAGATTTTTGGACGAATCGGAAAAAATCTCAAGGATGTTGACGACAGATTAGGAAACCTTGAGTTAGGGGAAGCGACTCTGCAAAAGCAGCGCGATATTCTCGAAGATATTGATAAGTTGCTCAAAAAGAATCAAAGCAATCAATCTCAGTCGAATCAGTCGCAATCTAAAGCTTCATCGAAAAGCGAAAGCTTAAATAAACAACCAAAAGGCTCGCCTGATAACCAAGATTCCAACGCTAATGATTCAGATAAAGGGCAGGATAAACAGAAACAGGGTGGGCCGAAGCAAGGGCAGCAGGGCGCAGAGAGTGGGAAACAACAAAAACAAGGAACCCAAGGCAAAGCTGATCCCGATGGAAAACCCGATGCAGGGAAAGGGCAGCCTAAAGATATGCAGGGTAAAGGCGACAAAGGTGCATCTGAAAAATCAGAGGTTGCGAATCAGGGCAAAGGTGATGACAAAAATTCTAAGTCTGGGGATGGAGGCAAAAGCGATCCTTCCAAAGATAAAGTGAACCCTGCTGCTGATGTTTTTAAAGAGGCTTGGGGGCATTTACCCGAAACTTTGCGGGCAGAGCTTAATGCGTATGGTGTGCCCAACCAATTCATGGATCGTTATGATGAGATGATTCGTAAATATTATTCAAAAGTGGCTGAAAAGGGTGCTAGGAAAAAGTAATGATATTTAATTTTCAGCGCAGAGAATGTTTGATTGCAGGGCTTGGTTTGCTAACCATTCCCCATTCTTCTTTTGCTTTTCAGGAATCAAAAATTAAAAAAGGCCCAAATCTGCCTGATGGTTCTCAGGCTAAGGGCATGATGACTCCCCAGTTGGATAAAGCTGTTGAAAAAGGACTCGAATTTCTTGCTACCCGTAGAAGGCCTGATGGTTCTTTTGGTACTGGCGCCTATACCGGTAATGTTGCAATCACCAGTCTTGCAGCACTTGCATTCATGGCTGGTGGCAATCAGCCTCAAAGAGGTAGGTTCGGGAAAATAGTTACCGATGCCCTGAAATATATTCTCACTCAGGAAAACAGGGAAGGCGGTTACCCAGGCTTTTTCCATAACCCACGGTCTTCCCCTCATGGCCCCATGTATGGACATGGTTTTGCAACTTTGTTTCTTGCTGAAGTTCATGGGATGATTCCCGATAAGGAACTTAGAACACAGACACATGATGCCCTTGAACGAGCAATCAAATGCATCTTAGATAGCCAGACTCAGGAAGGTGGATGGCGCTATAATCCAACGCCCAAAGATGCGGATATTAGCGTGACTATTTGCCAAATCATGGCTTTAAGGTCTGCGCGAAATTCAGGTATTCTTGTTCCTAAATCTCGTGTTGATCGCTGTGTTGAATATGTAAAACGCTGCCAAGATAAACGTGAAGGTTGGTTCAGGTATATGGCGCAATCGGGTGGTGGTGGGCAGATGGGATTTGCACGCACTGCTGCAGGTGTTGTGGCTTTATACAGTGCAGGTGTTTACGATGGACCAGAGATAGAAGCTGGGTTGCAATTTTTAGTTCAATCCAAGCCTCAAGGATTAAATCTTCAACGCACTGAAATGCATTACTTTTACGGCCATTATTATGCTGTTCAGGCAATGTATACTGCGGGTGGCAAATATTGGGCTGATTGGTTTCCCTATATTCGCGATGAATTAATCGCTAGGCAGCGCCCCGATGGTTCTTGGTTTGATCAGGTGTGTGGTCATTATGCAACCGCAATGGCGTGCTTGGTTCTTCAAACTCCCAACAACTATCTTCCCATTTTTCAAAAATGAAATTACACTTTCTGACAGCAGTGGTTTTTTCTTGTTGGGCGACTTTTGTAAGCGCTCAAGAACCAATATTTATTGTGCGTGACAGAGTTGGAACGGTCAAAGAAGGCAGTATTCAGCGAATACTTTCAGCCAATAGTTTGGAAATGCTTTCCGCTGAGGGGAAAAGTTTTACGATTACCAATCCTGTTTATCTCACCCGAAAAAACACGGTCACCCCGAGGTTTCCGCAAGCAAGAGCGTTATGGCTTTTGAATGATGATTGCATTAAGTTTGAAGATTTGTTGATGAAGGATGATAGCTTTGAATTTGAAAGTTCAGATTTTGTTTCTGGGAGCAAAACTCTAGTTCCGCTTTTGGATACCAAGATGATATGGCTAAAAAATCCTCTAGGTATTCTTGACCCTGTTTCCTATCGCAACAAAATACTTGATGAAATTCGGGCTAAAGATTTTGTTGTTTTGAATAATGCAGAGCGTGTTGAAGGGGTTCTTGAAAGTTTAGGTGCAAAAAATGCTGTGCTGGATTCAGGGACCGCTAAGTCTGAATATAAAAGTGATTCCATCGCACTTATTGGATTAAGCGCTGAGGAGAATCCTAAAAAAGAGAAAACCATTGAAGCGGTAAGTTTGGTTTTGGCTTCTGGTACGAGGATAACGCTTGCGGAGTTTAATCTTTCGATGGGAATTCTTGAAGGCAAAACGATGCAGGGTGCAATGGTTCGCATTCCCATTGCCAAAATTCAGCAAGCGGTATTTTTGGGAAAAAGTGTTACTCGAATTCAAGAACTTAAGAACATTAATCTTAGACAAGTACCGTTTTTCGAAACTCCGATGGAAGCGAAAGGTATTAAAGCCACCAAGAATTCCGACTTTTTGATTTCCGGTTCATCCTATTCCAATGGATTTTCGACCATGGGAAGCACCTCGATCACTTTTGTACTAGAAGGGAAGTACCAAAAGTTATGCGGTTTTTTTGGCTTTGACGATGTTGATGGCAGGCGGGGTAGGGCGGATATCAAGCTTCTTGCGGATGGAAAAGAGATAGCAAGTTGGGTTGATCGCACTTGGAAAGATGGCCTTGGAAGCTTGG
>CAJCCR010000141.1 GCA_903960945.1 uncultured Planctomycetaceae bacterium | reverse complement strand
ATCAACCAGCGATCAACAGAATTGCGTTTTAAATTCACCCGAAGCAACACATGATGCGCCACACCTTCAACCCAGGTTTTCGATGCTGCGGGCTTTAATTCAAGAATATCGCCCTTGCGAATACCAACATCGCCACATCCCGAAAGAAGTGTAAGTAAGACGATCAAAGGTATTGCCATGCAAAGTCTTCGCATACCTATTACCTTACAGCAATTACATCTGTTTTGGAAGTAACCCAAACCAGTAAAGCAAAACTTATCTGGGCTGATCAGTTTTCTTAAGAGGTTTACCTGCCAGCTTTCCCGTGGGCTTTCCATCCATGATTGCAAAATTGCCATTAACAAGAACATGACTTATACCGGTGGAATACTGATGTGGTTTGTCGTAGGTGGCTTTATCCCGAAAAGTATCAGGATTAAAAACTACAATGTCTGCAAAATACCCAACCTTCAAATAACCACGATCCTTAAGGCCCATGATATCTGCAGGCAACCCACTCGCAGAACGGATTGCAGTTTCGAGTGGAATAAGCTTTTCTTGAATTGCATAAAAACCAATCTTGCGGGGGAAGGTTCCATAATTCCGAGGATGAGGCACGGAAGAAGTGTCGGGAACCTTTGCGCCACCATCACTTGCGGTGGCAACAAAATCCTGCCTCATGAACAGGCGCATATCTTCCTCACTCATGCCAAAGTGCACAATCTGAGCGCCTCCGTTTTTCTCTATTTCAACTACAATATCAACCGGAGATTTGCCCGTCATTTTTGCCAAATCTGCGATGTTTTTACCTGCATATCTAGGCTTTGGCGCATAATAGGCAAT
The DNA here is from genome assembly GCA_903960945.1 of uncultured Planctomycetaceae bacterium. Lineage (GTDB taxonomy): Bacteria > Planctomycetota > Planctomycetia > Gemmatales > Gemmataceae > UBA969. Next base: position 9,828 of record CAJCCR010000141.1, on the reverse strand, counting down.
CCGCAAGTCAGCGCCCGCCTTCATAGACTCCAAAGAATCTGCAATCGCTTTTCTAAGCAACACCCCAAGCTCTGGGTCTTCAAATCTTTTCACCAACTCGGCTCGCTCGCCCTCACGAAAACGCGAAGGCACCACCGTTGCAGTAAGCGAGGTGCTGCTTGCAATGTAGGGGTATTGATCTGCTGTAACTTTGATGCCGTTTTTTCTTGCCTGCATTAAGAGTGCAAGTACATCGCCTGATTTGCCCCAAACGGATCTGCCCGAAACCTTGATATGCGAAATATGCACAGGCATATTAGCTTCTTTTCCGATAGCTAATGCTTCATTGATTGCGGGAAGAACTTCAGAACCCTCATCGCGAATATGACTCGCATAAAAACCGCCATGGGAAGAAGCAACTTTTGCTAGCGTGATTAGTTCGGGAGTCTTTGCATAAGTACCCGGGTTGTAAATCAAACCAGTGGAAAGGCCCCACGCACCATCCTTCATCGCCTTGTTAGAAAGCTCTACCATTTTTTTTAATTCGATTTCGGTGGGAGCACGATTGACATTGCCCATCGCAGCCTTGCGAACATCGTTATGGGGAATTTGATGAGCAACATTACTACCAACTTTTACCTTTGAAAGAGCTTTGTAAAAAGCATCGGTATCGACAGGGCCAGAGCCACAATTACCTGTAACCGTAGTGGTAACTCCTTGAAAAAGGTAGTTAAGATTGGCATTGGTTGGCACCTTCAAAAGAGGAAAATCGCTGTGGGTATGCATATCGATGAACCCAGGCGCTATAATTAAACCGGAAACATCAAAAGATTTTGTGTTAGGAGGGATTGGGAAGGAACCAATCGCAGCAATGCGCTCGCCCTTAATTGCAATATCGCCCAAAACGGCCATTTTGCCTGTTCCGTCTAAAACTAGTCCCCCTTTAAGAATAAAATCGGCATCCAGAGGTGCTGCAGCAAAGAATAGGAAGGCGAAAAGGGGTAGGAGCATAGAAAAATCCTTGAAACCAAGGGAAAAATAAGAGAAGTTTGATGGAGTCTAACGTAGTAAACAGGGTGTGCAAACGATAAAACATGAGGATTATTCGGGTTATGTGGGCTACGCAGGGGTATAAAAAAGCTGTCCGGAAAAGTTGCGCCAAATTGCCTATTTAATTCTTGACCAATGATCATCCTGACTTTACTATGTTATCTAAATAACCCCTCCTCCGCCCAATCTCCGATAAGGAGACGATGTAAGGAGACATCGGTTGCCTTATCCGGCAGGCCTGTGTTGAAACTCAACGACAGGAAAGTTTATCCGGGTAGGTTGTTTGGTCACTTGATGGAATGGGGAGGAGCGTGAGTTCAGTCTTTTGGCAGGCCCGCTGTGGGTTTGTTCTGAATCGGTAGAAGGGGTTAAAAGGTTCCTGGTTTTCATTGGAGTATGTGAAATGTATAGTGTTGTATTGTTGGTTGCCCTTAGTGGCAGTGCTGATGTTGTTGAACTTGGCGGACACAAGAGCTGCAATGGTTGCAGCGGCGCCGTAGTTGTTGAAAAGTCCAGCTGTAATGGCTGCAAGGGCGGACACAAGTTGTTCGACCGTGCTCCTAAGGGCTGCTGTGGTGGTAACAAGTTGTTCGACCGCGCATCCAAGAGCTGCAACGGTTGCAACGGTGGCGGACACAAGTTGTTCAACCGTAGCTCCAAGAGCTGCAATGGTTGCAATGGTTGCACAGGTTGCACCGGTGGATCTGCTGTACCAATGGCAGAACCTAAGAAAGAAGAAAAGAAAGAAGCCCCTAAGAAGGCTGCTTAATTAATCTTCTTCAAAGCACGATAAATTAATCTTTAAAGTGCAATTGAAAGAAGGGGAGCCTAACCGCTCCTCTTCTTTTTTTTGTTGGCACTCATCCCCTTTTTACGGTCTTCTACCTGTATAGAGGGATATTTTTAATGACGACGGAACTCAACAAAGATGGTAAGCGTATTCGTGCAATGTTTTCAGGCATTGCGCCTTGGTACGATTTCCTCAATCATTTTCTTAGCCTCAACATCGATCGCTACTGGCGCAATCGCATGACAAAATTGGTTCCCCCAGAGGGAAACGATCCAATTCTCGATGTTTGTACGGGTACAGGCGACCTCGCATTGGCTTATCACGCCGCTTCTAAAGGAAAAATCAAAATTGTAGGCAGCGACTTCTGCCTTCCCATGCTTGAATCTGCTTACAAAAAGAACCGAAAGAGGGGTTTGGGAATATTCTTCCTAGAAGCAGATACCCTCTGCCTGCCTTTTTCAGAGAATCACTTCCAGCTGACAACCGTAGCCTTTGGCATAAGAAATGTTTCAGATACGGAAGCAGGAATTTCGGAAATGATACGGGTAACAAAACCAGGTGGACGGGTTGCAATCCTAGAATTTTCCCGCCCCAAAGGCTGGTTCTTGGGAAACCTCTACCTTTTTTACTTCCAGCGCATGCTTCCCCTTCTGGGCCAACTTTTTTCCAAAAGTAAGGATGATGCCTACCACTATTTACGCAATAGTGTGCTGCAATTCCCAGATGGCGAGCAATTTGCACAAAAAATGCGCGATCAAGGATTACTCCAAGTAACTTGGAAACCCTTCACTTTTGGCATCGCAACCCTTTATTGGGGAACCAAATCAGCTCCAACCTAATAAATTAACCTAGTATTCTTATTTGGGTTCAGGAGTTATCGCATGGCTGTTGCAGAAATAAAAAACAAAGATCATTTATTGGTTCGCGCTGCACGAGGCGAAGCAATCGAAAGAGTCCCTGTTTGGGCAATGCGACAAGCCGGGCGCTGGGATCCTGAGTTTCATAAGATCCGATCAGGACTTGGATTCTATGATTTTTCTGAAAATGTAGAACTTGCAGCAAAAGCCTCAATCCTACCGGTAAGGTTCGGAGTTGATGCGGTGATTCTTTTTTATGATATCACCACCCTACCTGTTTCCATGGGCCTGCCTTTTTCATTGCAACCCAATATCGGCCCGGTTCCCGCTTCCCCCGTTCGCACCCTCGAAGCAGTTTTAAAACTAAATCCCTATCCACAACCCGAAACCTATTCCCATGTAACCCGCATGCTAACCCAAGTCCAAAAAACCTTGGATAAACCCATGCCCATTCTAGCCTTCGCAGGCGCACCCTTCACCGTGGCAACCTATTGCATAGGCACGGGCAAAGATATCAATGCAACACGAAAATTCATCCAAGAACAACCCATCATATGGCATGAACTTCTTGAAAGGCTTACCTCCGCAACCATTGGTTTTTTAAAAACCATGATTGCGCACGGAGCTTGTGCATACCAACTTTTCGATTCCTGGGCAGGTATGCTGACCGAAAAAGAATACGATCTATGGGCCCAGCCTTTTCATCGTAGAATTCTTGCAGGTGCCACCGGTGCGCCACGAATTCTTTTTGTCAAGGAATGCCCCTACCTTCATAAACAAGTTGAAACAGGCGCAGATATCATCAGCTTGGGCAAGCGAAACGATCTTAAAGAAGCCCGTGATAAATACCCCCACCTCGTTTTTCAGGGCAATGTGGATGAAAATATCCTGCGCACAGGAACACCCGCAGAGGTAAAAATTGCCGTGGAAGAATGTCTGCGAAAAGGTGGCGGGATCAGGCACATTTTAAATCTCAACCATGGAGTGGATCGCACCACCCCCGTTGCCAACTTCGAAACCTTCGTAAAAACCGCGCATGAATTCAAAGGATAATAGCTCGGCCTTTCCCTAGATCAATGTGCGGATTTTTTGTACCAGTGCTTCCAGCTTCAATTCCCGGATCAGGAATTTCTTATCCCGAGAGCTATGGCCCGATAGGATTTCAATCTGATTTCTTTTGATGCCTAATGTTTTCTTAAGCAAGTCCATAATAGCATCATTGGCCTTACCATCTTCAGGTACAGCCTGAACAGAAACTTTAAGCGCACCATCATGCACGCCATTAATGCTGTTTTTTCTTGCACCGGGTTGTGCCCTTATGGGAAGAACAATGCCATCGGCATGCAGAGTTATCTTGGGCATGAAGTAATAATCTGGATTATTTAACCCGCTTACCATCGTTGGTGAGGGTCGCAGGGCAGGTTAGCCCAACACTGAAATTACCGCTGGTAATGCGCTCTAGGTCTGCAAGATTATCCATGGTGATGAACTTGGTATGGTTAAAACTCCCAAGCATTTTTCCTGCCTTTTCAAACAATTCTGCATTATCAGCATTCAAAAACTTCAATGGGCTGTCATGCAATTCGGAGATGATTTTTCTCAACTCAGGTTCAACCTTCTTTAGTTCATTAAAATTAGTGCGAGTTTCCAATAGAAGTTGGAAGGCGTTTCGCACTTCAAGCCTGATCAGATTCTTTGTGCTTTCCTCAACAGCAGCGCCACGGTCTGCGAAGGCCTGAGCTCTTGCAACACGGTCAGACTTTTTACCCACAAGAGAAGAGGGCATTTCAATGGTAATAGCTTCAGGAGTAAAGTTTTCGCCACGCCCTTGCACGCCAATCGGAATGTAATGCAAATCGGAACCACTTGCAAAAGTTCTGAACTTGGGGTTAAACCTAGCAGACCTCTGGGCATTCACTTCCAATGCAAGAATTTGAGATGCCTTCGAAGATTTAATAATCTCTTCACGGACTGCAGCAGTTTTTTCAATCATCTCTTCAATAAATTCAGGGGTAAGTAAGCTTAAAAGATCATAAGAAGGAAATTCAGTTTCCATAGGCTCGATGAGGCCGATTTTATTTCTGCCACCCACTTCTTCTCTTAACAAGGCCTTAGCCCTTTCAAAACCCGTACCAGCCAGGGAATTCTTGTGCTTGGCCTCAACCATGCCCAACTTTAATTTTTGAAGATTAATTTCGTCTTCAGGTGTCTTTTTGAGAGTCATCTTTAATTCAAGCGCCTTGATGTTCTTTCCTAAAACCCGAAGAACTTGCTCGCTCAAATCCTGTTGCTGTTTGGTATAAATAACCAAAAAGTAACTCCGGGCCACCCCGTAGGATGTGTCCCTGATTTCCTGCCTCAACCCTGCATCCGCAACCTCTATACCCAACTCGGACTGTTGTCTTCTGTACTTCATATCAGGGGAAAGCTTGGCGAAAAAAGGAAGGTTTTGTACCCCGCGTAATCCCGCTTCTGAACCCCTCAAACTCGCTTCCGCTGCATGTATTCTTGGATGGTTTGCATTCATTAACTCCAGCGCTTCAGCTAAAGTGATTTTTTTCACCGCCTCTTCACTTCTTGCAAATCCTGCAAGACCTGTAAACAATGTCGCTATTCCAATTACAGAAAAGAAACTAATGCGATTAAATTTAAACATCGTTTTAAACCTTAAAAGAGTTAGCGGCATCATTTAATAATCGACTTATTAAGACTACAACAGCACGGCATCTACGCAAGTTGCGCAGATCCCCTCTGCTATCTATAGCATATATTATAGAAAGTGTCGAATATATCGATTAAAAAGATTGCAACGATCCCGCAGCTTAGGCAAATTTAGTGGCTCTACGATTTAATAACCAGCAACTGTGCCAGGTGCGGCATGCAAAACGGGTAGGCCCATTACTTTTCTGCACTCTTCAAGCATTTCTCTAGTTCTGCTAGCACCAACCCTGCTAACTCCCAAAGCGCGCACTTCCAACATTTTTGCGAAGTCCCTCACGCCACCCGCTGCTTTAACCTGAACCGAAGGGGCAGCATGCTTGCGCATCAAAATCAAATCTTCGATCGTTGCCCCGCCTGAACCATAGCCCGTAGAAGTTTTCACCCAATCAGCCTTCAATTCGCTGCAGATTTCACAAAGCTTGATCTTATGCTCATCTTTCAAAAAGCTGTTTTCAAAAATCACTTTCACTTTTTGACCTGCTTTATGTGCAACATCGATCACCACCTTAATATCCTCGCGCACATAATCCCAGCGTTGGCTCAACACCTGGCTTATGTTCACCACCATGTCAAGTTCTTCGCACCCATCAGCGATGGCTCGTTCAGCTTCCATCTTTTTTATTGCAGTAGTGTTTGCACCATGGGGAAACCCAATGGTAGTACTTGCCCTGATTCCCGTACCCTTTAGCAAATCCGCACACCTTCGCTGGTAATAAGGCATGATACAAATGCTTGCAACATCGTAATCAATCGCAAGGGCAATCCCTGCTTCCAACTCCTGAACCGTGAGGGTCGGGGTCAAAAGAGAATGATCGATCATCTTTGAAATATCTTTATAAGTGTAGCTCATCAGTTCCAACTCCTAAGATTTTAAAATCTGCAAGTGCAATCGCACCTAACAACCCCGCGCCCTCTCCCACCGATGATAATTCAATCCGAACATCATCAACTGGAAACATCCGCACCCTCTGTTTAACAACACTTCGCACAGGCGCAAGAAGCAAATCTCCCATTTTTGAAACCCCGCCTCCCAGCACAACCAATTCCGGATGCAACGAAGTTACCATGTTGGCAACACCTATGCCAAGAAGAGTTGCAATATGATATATTCCAACACTCACTGCTTCATCACCGTCCTTTGCAGCCTGTGCCATAGTTTCCGGAGAAACATTTCGAATGTCGTTGGCGCAAATACGAACCAACTTCGGAGCCTGCCCGCTTTTAAAAAGCCGAACGCCCTCCGCAATAATTGCTGGCCCACTGCATAGCGCCTCTAAACAACCCTGGTTCCCACAACCGCAATAAGGCCCATTGGGAAGAATTGTTTGATGGCCTATTTCCCCTGCAGAACCCAAGGGGCCAAGGAGAAGTTTCCCGCCAATAACTATTCCGCCACCTATGCCGGTTCCTAAAGAAAAGAAAACCATGTTGGAAACATTTTTCCCCAGCCCAAATTTCATCTCACCTAATGTTGCTGTGCGAACATCGTTCAAAATACGAACCGAGTACCCCAATGAATTTTCAAGTATTTCACGAACGCAAATGCCCCGCCATTGAGTATGCATGTTTGGTAGGAACAGGGTTTTGCCAAGTATAGGATCAACCAAGCCTGGAATACCAATACCAAGGCCGGTAGGTTTATAACCAACTTCTTCAGCTAGATTTTTTACAAGGGAAGCCATTCTGCGAAGAACATCTTCAGGCCCATTTTCTGAAAGTGTGGGAATGCTACGCTGCAGCAAAATATTGCCAGCGAGATCGCCCAGACCCGCTGTAATAGTGGTGCCACCAAGATCAATCCCAGCAAGTAATTGATTCGCAGGCATTAAACTTTGCGCCTTGGAATGTAGTTACGCAAGAAGGTATGGCTTTGCGTAAGCGCAGCCGTACGCGATACCAAAGAACCTTCATAAGCCCTGTCTTCCACTTCAACACAAACTGGGCCATCATAGCCCGTGTCGCCCAGTACCGAGAAAAATTTCCCCCAGTTCACTTCGCCCATCCCGGGCAGTTTGGGCACATGATATTCCTTCGGGTATGCAAGAATACCCACCTCATCAATACGATCTCTATCAACCCGAACATCCTTTGCATGCACATGAAAAATACGCTTGGAGAATTCATTGAGCGGCTTAAGGTAGTCCATCATCTGCCATGGGAAATGCGAAGGATCAAAGTTTAAACCAAAGTTAGAGTTCGGAATATCAGCAAACATCCTACGCCATATCGCAGGGGAAATCGCAAGGTTCTTACCGCCAGGCCATTCATCCCGACCAAACGACATCGGGCAGTTTTCAATACCGATGCGTACTCCCAATGATTCTGCAAACTCAACCAAAGGCCTCCACGTCGTTAGAAAACGAGGCCAGTTCTCATCAATTGTTTTCGTGTAATCTCTTCCCACAAAAGTATTCATCTGGTGAATGCCCAAAAGCGCAGTTGCCTCGATTACTTTTTTAATGTGAGTACAAGCGGTATTTGCCTCTGCATCGTCAGGCGCTAAAGGATTGGGATAATAACCCAGCCCACTAATCTTCACCTTATACTGCAAAGCAAGAGCATTAACTTCCTCCGCCTTGTTCTTATCAAAGTTGGTCACATCAACATGCGTAATCCCAGCATAACGGCGTTCCGCCTTGCTCACAGGCCAGCACATCAACTCCACACAATCATATCCTTCTTCGCTGGCGAGCTTGAAGACTTGCTCTAAAGATAACTCCGGGACAATAGCGCTGACAAATCCTAGTTGCATTGGTTTACTCTTTCACTTTAATCCAGCGTTGTTCACGATTGCTCTGAAGGATGGTTTCACAAAGGATGATTTCACGATGCCCATCTGCAAAGGTGGGGTATTGCGCATCGGGGCCTGTTTTTCCAGATGCAATCGCATCATAAAAACCCCTGAAGCACATCTTGAAAGAGTCATCATAGCCTTCATCATGCCCGCCCGGATAATCTGCAAATTTTCGCGCATCATTTCCAAGCAACGAAGGATCACGAAGCAAAATCTCATTCGCCCTATCACGATTCCCGAATATGATTTCGTTTGGCTTTTCGCTATTCCAATTTACTGCTTGCTTTGAACCTGCAATTTCAAACCTCAGGCAGTTCTTATGCCCAGCACTAACTTGCGAAACCCAAAGCAAACCCTTTTTCCCACCTTTAAAGCGCAAAAGAATGGATCCATAATCATCCGTGGTGATTGGGATATTCTCCGTATCAACAAAAGCCTGGCCCTTACCCTGAAAGGTTGCGATCTCGCCCTTGGGCCGTTTACGAACGGGATGAACGGTTTGCAAATCCGCACAAACCGATTCCACCTCAAGCCCGGTAATGAAATAAATCAGATCGAGCCAATGGGTGCCGATATCGGAAACCGCACGAAGTTCCCCCCCTTCAGAATCAAGCACTCGCCAGTTGTAATCGGTATCATGAAGGAGCCAATCCTGAGAATAACTTCCGGTGATATGAAAGATATCGCCTAGCTCTTTTTTGCGGATACGATCTTTAGCCTCGATGCAAAGAGGATAATAGCGGATGTTGTAATTCACCCCCGCAGCTTGTTTGGGATACTTCGCAGCTATCGCAACCAAAGCAGCAGATTCTACTGTGTTCATTGCGAGAGGTTTTTCGCAAAGCACATGCTTTCCGGCTTCCAACGCCTGCTTCGCCATCAGAAAATGAAACTTATTGGGAACACCCAAATGGATAGAACCAGCATTGGAATCTGCAAGAACTTCTTCATAAGAATCATAGGCTTTTGTGATACCGGTTTTTAAAGCAAAAGCTTTGGTTTTTTCAGGGCTCGAACCAAGCACACCCGAGATGCCGATGCCCAGCCTTCGAAGAGCCTCGATATGAACCCACCCCATGAAACCGGTACCCACCACCGCCACTTTAATCGAGTTCATATTTAAAAATCCAAAAGGTCCAGACTTCTTACTGCTTAAGCCTGCTCAACATATATTTAAGTTTTCCAAAGCGTTCTTTCTTACCACTAAAATCAGAGGAAGGCTCTACAACCGAATTAGTGGCAGAAACTTTTGGAGTTGCGTCTTCACCAGGCAAAAGCTTGTAAATACCCTTACCATTGGCGGTAACGACTGCAAAATAAGCTTCGCCTTCCTCATCTTCACCAAAGGTGATAATGGGAAACATGGGGCTTGGAACAGAGTAATTACCCAAGACCTTGTTGGTTTTGTGATCATAATTCAAGGCATAAACCCTGCCTGAAATATAATCTGCATAAAGGTAGTGTCCTTGAAGCTCGGGAATCTTTTTACCCCGATAAACAAAACCGCCTGTGATGGACTTGCCCATCCGATGATCATATTCAAAAACAGGGTCGATTAGATTTTGGGCCGATTTAGATTCAGTATTTCCATAGGGGTGGGCACCTTCACGAATAGCCCAACCATAGTTGCCGCCCTT
>CAJCCR010000140.1 GCA_903960945.1 uncultured Planctomycetaceae bacterium | reverse complement strand
TTGATGAGTGCCTGTAAATCAGCAAGCAGCTTGATTTCGATTTCCCTGAACACCATTTCTAATTCTCGAATCTGCCTTTCCGGGATGACTGCCGCTGCTAACTGGCCCCGTTCCATCGATTTTTTCCGGTTATCCTTCAGCACCAGCGATTGCATAAAATCTGTTTTGGCTTTGCCTACATCGGGAGAATCAATTAGCGCTATTATTTCGCCTTTCAAAACTTTGTCGCCCTGTTTTTTCAAAATCCGAGAAACCACGCCGGGAGCCTTAGAACTGATGCTGCCCTTTCTGAGCGAATCAAATTCAATATATCCTGTTCCAGAAATGGTTTGAATAAGCGCTTGAGATTCAATCGTAAGAAAGTCCAACTCGGAAAGATCCAATACTTCTTTGCTTGGCGCGGTAAGAGTTGCTTTTTCATAAGGGTTTGTCTTATCTACCCCACCCTCCACCTTCCAAAGAGAAGTATCAGCCTCTTTTGATTCTTCCTGAATTTTGCCTTCTGACTCCCCACTGCCCGGAAATTTAAATGTCCATTCGGTGCTGGCTCCCCAATATCCAATACCCAACAACCCAGCACTTACCAACAAGGTGGGAATTGATTCGGCAAGAAAATAAATTACTTCCAGTACTTTGTTTTTTTTGACTACTATGCCAGGTTCCATGATTTACATCCGTTTGGAGATCGCTTTAATTTCCTCTTCAAGTTAAGATGATACCTCTTTATCACATAATAATAAACACGGGCTTGCTATTTTAATGGGGGGAGTTCAAGGAATGCTTATCCCGGAACTTATAAGGAAAAAGAGGGAAGGATTTGCTCTTTCGGAATCTGAACTTCAAAGCTTTGTCTACGGGGCAGCCACGGGTGCATGGCCCGAATATCAGTTATCTGCAATGTTAATGGCCATTTTTTTCGAAGGCATGACAACCCGCGAAACCTCGAATCTTACCCAACTCATGGCTTCATCCGGAAAAATTCTTTCCTGGGGTGATCTCCCTGGCCCCGTGATCGACAAGCACAGCACCGGGGGCGTCGGCGATAAAACCTCTATCATTCTTGGGCCACTTGCTGCAGCGTGTGGCGTTTATGTTCCCATGATTTCCGGGCGCGGACTTGGCCATACAGGGGGCACGCTTGACAAACTCGAGTCGATCCCAGGGTTTAATGTTCATCTGGATCTTAACTCCTTCGATAAAATATTGCGCACTCTTGGGATCGCAATGATTGGTCAGACCAGCGAAATCGCACCAGCAGATCGCATTCTTTATGCCCTTCGTGATGTTACTGCAACGGTTGAATCCATCCCACTCATTACCGCATCCATCCTTAGCAAAAAAATTGCAGAAGGTATTCAAGGACTTATCATGGATGTTAAAACAGGCATGGGAGCCTTCATGCCGGAACTCGATAAGGCAAGAAAATTAGCAAAGTCAATTGTTAACACTGCTCGCAAGTCTGGCATCCAATGCCAGGCGATTATCACCAACATGGATTCTCCTCTGGGTAACAAAATTGGAAATGCATTAGAAATACAGGAGTGCATTGAAATTCTAAAAGGAAACGGCCCAGCAGACACCACAGAGCTTTCAGTTTATCTTGCTGCGAGAATGGTGCAAATGGGGGGCATCCGGCCTGACATTCATCAGGCAACTGAATTGGTGCGAAATAAACTGGCATCAGGCGAAGGGCTTGCAAAATTTGAAGCCCTAATTCAAGCTCAAGGAGGCGATCCGAAAGTCATCAATAATCCAAATCTGCTTGATATTTCTGCCGGGGTTCATGAGATTAAAGCTTGCAAATCTGGTTGGCTTAATGCCATCGATGCCAGCAAACTTGGTTGGGCTGCATGCCATCTTGGTGCTGGGCGCGATAAAGCTGAAGCTTCGGTAGACGCAGGTGTTGGAATTATTTTGCATCGCAAGCCTTCCTGTAAAGTGCATAAAGGTGATACCATCATGGAAATCAGGCATAGGAATGGCAAAGGATTGGAAAAAGCATCAGACCTATGCCTCCATTCCTTGGTGATTGATGAGCTACCACAAAAAGAAAATGGGTTGATACTTGAAGAAATCCTTTAGTGCATGTTATTAATGAAATAACCTGATTTAGAGAAACCCATGAAACCACCCGAAGACTTACTATCAGCAGCGATATTAGCTAGACAAAAGGCCTATGCTCCTTATTCCGGGTTCAAGGTTGGTGCAGCTTTGCGAGGTTCTGTTGGTGAACTATTTTCCGGATGCAATGTTGAAAATGCAAGCTATGGGCTTACCATTTGCGCAGAGCGAACTACGGTTTGTAGTGCAGTTGCTGCTGGGATTCAAACTTTCAAACAAATGGTGATTGTTGCAGATTCTGAAATGCCCTGCCCGCCTTGTGGTGCTTGTAGGCAATTCCTTTTCGAGTTCGCACCAAACCTTGAACTCTGGGTTGCGAATCTTTCAGGCGAGACAAAATTTTATCGGTTGTGCGATTTGCTTCCCGAGGCATTCGGGCAGACATTTATCCAACTACCAAAACCTAAAGCATCGGAGTCATTCTGATGCATTCAGATACTTCCCAACTTCGCTACCACTTCGATTTCCACTCCGAAAATTTGGACAATAAGCGCACTATCGCTGTTTGGTTGCCTCCAGGTTACAACCCTGATTCAACTTATCCGGTGCTTTATCTGCACGATGGCCAAAACATGTTTGATAAGCGTTATGCAGCTTATGGTGCGATTTGGGAAGCCGATAAAACAGCAGAGCGACTGATCCGGCAGGGCTTTCTTAGGCCCTTAATCTTAGTGGGTGTTGATAACAATATTCAACGCGAAGAAGAATACACTTTGCAACGGGATGCGAGAGAGAAGCGTGGGGGGAATGCCAGAAATTATGGAAAGTTCCTGACCGAAGAACTCAAGCCTTTCATTGATTCGCACTATCAAACCAAAGCGGGCCCCGAAAATTGTGGCATCGCAGGTTCATCCCTTGGCGGGCTTGTCTCTCTCACCTTGGCGCTCGATTATCCCGAAGTTTTTGGCTTGTGTGGCGCAATCTCGGCTTCGCTCTGGTGGGCCAACCAAAAATCTCTTTATGATGTTTTAGCTCAGGCTTCCCGATTATCGAACTCCAGAATCTGGTTCGACATGGGCACTGAAGAGGGCAAATACCCTGGCTGCGTTAACCCACCTTTCACTCTTACTCGATTACTTGCAAGCAGGCTTGAACAAATCGGGTTGCTTCCTGGATGGAACTACTACTATCAGGAAATCGTTGGTGGGCAGCATCACGAAAACGATTGGCGTGATCGTTTCGATCGAATCCTCTTATTCCTTTTCGGGAAACCTGAGTCTTCATCAAAAAGCATCTCTTAATATTTTCTCAAGATCTTCTACCGAAGTGGTTCTCGGGTTCACTCTTAAAATCCTTTGTATCGAATGCGATTTGACAGCGAATTCGTGCAACTGGTTTTCTTTTACGCCTATCTGCCTGAGTTTCCCGGGAATGCCTATTTCACTGCGCAACTTCTCCACCGCTTCTACAGCTTTATTCGCAGCAGCATCTTCATCCAGTCCCTGCGTGCTTTCACCAAGCCAGTTTGCAATCAATGCAAATTCTTTTTTTCTTTCAGGCAGATTGAACTTCATCACATAAGGAAGAAGCAAACCATTGCCTTCGCCATGCGAACAATGCACCGCACCCCCAATCGGGTATTCCAATGCATGAACGGCAGCAACGCCAACATTCGAAAAGGCCAAACCGCCAAGAGTTGCAGCCAAAGCCATGCCTTCTCTAGCTTCGAGATCATTACCATCAAGAACAGCACGCTTAAGAAATTGACCACAAAGCTTGATGGCTTTTTCAGCAACCATATCGCCAAAGAAATGCCTGCCCTGATAGACCGAACGCTGGCCCTTGGGAAGTGGGAACACCTCGTTATCCACGGCAGTGAAGGCTTCGATGGCATGAGTAAGTGCATCGATGCCGCTATCTGCGGTGACTTTTTTCGGACATGAAACAGACATTTGCGGATCAACAATTGCAATGCGAGGGCGAAGGTAATTGCTAAGCGATCCTAGTTTTAACTGGGTGGATGGGTCGGTGAAAACATCTGCGCCAGAAACTTCAGATCCTGTGCCTGCAGTGGTAGGAACGCAGATTAAAGGAAGTATTGGCCCGGGCAAACGATCATCACCAACATAATCCAGAGGGCTGCCCCCGTGCGCCAGAACCTTGGCAACAATCTTTGCCATATCCATATTGCTTCCACCGCCAACACCACAAATACCATCCGGGCCAAAAGTTCTGGCAGCTTCGATGGCTTTTAAAACTGCGGGAAGCGTGGGTTCGGGTTCACCGCCATCGAATACCTCTACAGCGATGCCTGCATTTTTAAGCGGGTCGATCACCTTCTGAGCAATTCCAAAGTTAAGTAAGGTTTTATCAGTTAGAAGAAAAACACGCTTTAAACCCATGCGCAATGAAAGGTCGCCTGCCTCGTTTACAGCACCCCAGCCAAACACCAATTCTCCCGCTCCATGAAATCTCCATACAGTTCTCATATTTTCTCCTTTAAAGGCTGGGGTAAAAATGTCATTGTGTTGCTATATTATCTTCAACCCAAGAAGAAAATCATAAAGATCGGACAAATTATTATGAGCAATCCAATTCGCATAGGAATCGTCACAGTGTCTGATAGGGCAAGCCTTGGGGTTTATCAAGACCTAGGCGGCCCTGCAATCAACGACCTTTTGCATGAAATACTCTCATGCAACTTTGAAACTGTCGCAAAAATAATCCCTGATGAACAACCATTAATCGAATCGACACTCAAAGAATTATGTGATGTCGAAAAATGCTGTTTAGTGGTTACAACAGGGGGAACGGGACCTGCAAAAAGAGATGTAACCCCCGAAGCGACAGAAGCTGTTTGCGACAAGATCCTCGATGGGTTTGGCGAACAAATGCGAGCGATCTCGCTTAAAATCGTACCCACAGCAATACTTTCTAGGCAAATCGCAGGTATCCGGGGAAGTACGCTTATCATCAATCTGCCCGGAAAACCCTCTGCGATCCGAGATTGCTTACTCGCAGTTTTTCCTGCGATCCCCTACTGCATCGATTTGATTGATGGGCCTTTTCTTACCACCCACGAAAGCATCGTGGTGGCTTTCCGACCCAAAAAAAAATAGGCCATCCAATGCACATCGATCTAAATTGCGATCTCGGCGAAGGCATTGGTAACGACTTGGAATTATTGCCTTTGGTTTCTTCAATCAACATAGCCTGTTGCAGGCATGCGGGTTCACCCGGTGAGGTTTTAGAATTGCTACAACAAGCCAAAAATTGCAAACTCAATGTGGGAGTTCATCCGGGGTTCAACGACCCGGAAAATTTCGGGCGCTTGGAATCCAACCTTCCTGAATATCAAATATTTGCAGAATGCCTTTTCCAAGTCGGGGCATTAGTTGCACTTGCTGATTTCGCCTGTATCAAGCTTTCACATCTAAAACCTCATGGCGCACTTTATCATCAGGCATCAAAAAGCAAAACCCTTGCAGACAAAATCATATCTATCGCAGAACGCTTCCAACTCGCCATCCTTGGGCCGCCAAATTCTGAACTCCAGCATTCATCCAAGGGCAAAGTACCTTTTATCTCGGAAGGGTTTGCAGACCGACAATACCAAGCCAATGGCACGCTGGTGCCACGCAACCACCCCAACGCTTTTATTCACGACCCTATTGCAGCAGCTTACCAAGCCCAAAAGCTTATTCAGACTATGGGCATTCAAACTCTTTGCATTCATGGCGACCAACCCGATGCTTTTCATTTCGTACAAAAGTTACGATGCCAACTTGAAATAATCGGAATCGAAATCAGGGCATTCTCATGACAATCTCTGTTATTGAATCTGGATTACATACCCTTGTAGTTGATCAGGGAAGATTTGGATCAAGGCATCAGGGGATTCCCTGGAGCGGAGCTGCTGATTACCACTCTTACAACCTGTGCAATGCTATTCTAGGAAATGAAGATAATGCGCCTGCTTTAGAATTCAGCCTGGTCGGGCCAACTTTAAAAGCAAATAGTGATTTGGCCCTTTCCTACATCGGACCACCATGCCAACTCCAAATTGATGGTTCGAACTTAAACAACCTAAACACTTTTCCTCTCAAGGCGGGCGAAACGCTCAAGACAGGAAGTTGCACCACCGGGGTTCGTGGCTACCTCGGCTTCAAAGGAGGAATCAATGTTGCGAATATCCTTGGAAGCAATTCCTCATTAGAACCCATCAAAGCTAGAACCAAACTTCTTTGTAATGACGGTTGGTGCATGCGATCCCGACTTCCCGAAGAATGGCGTTGGCAAGAACCCAAAGGCCTGATCAGAGTGACCCGCGGTGCGGAATTTTCTTCCTTCAAAGCATCTGCTTTATTCGATAAAGATTTCCTCATCGATCAATCCAGCAACCGCATGGGCTTACGACTTTCAGGCCCCCCTTTCCCCACTCCTAAGCACGAAATGCTTTCAGAACCAGTTTGCCCGGGTACCGTCCAAGTTGCTCGCGATGGCCAATTATTGGTGCTAGGGGTGGACGGCCAGACTATTGGTGGGTACCCAAGAATTGCGCAGGTAATCAGGGCCGATTTGGACATTCTTGGACAACTCAGGCCCGGAACCAAGATCTCTTTCACCCTAGTAACCGAAGCTGATGCGGAAAAGTTCTGGCACGACAAACTAAAGATTATTTCCAATATTTCGCTGCAACTTCGCACCGCTAGCGGACTTTTTTTGTAGGATATCGTTCATAAGATTCCCGCCCGCTTTTTAAGAAAGGTTCTAACAATGGCTAAAGTTCTTATCGCCCCTTCTCCTCTTGATGGCATTGAAGTTGAATTCGTAAAAGTCCTCAAAGATGCGGGCCATGAACTCGTTTACCCAAAAAAAGGCGAGCAACTTTCTGAAAGCGAATTAATCCATTGGCTTAATGGTGCAGCCGCTGTTCTTGCTGGCTCAGAACCTTACAACGAAAAAGTACTCGCTGCCCACCCGCAACTAAGGGTCATCGCCCGGGTCGGTGTAGGATATGATGCGGTGAATTTAAAATCCGCTACCGCCAATAACACCGTGGTCACCATTGCGCCAGGAACCAATCAGGGTTCGGTGGCAGAACATGCTTTTTGCCTGATGCTGGGCCTTGCTAAAAAGCTAGTTGTACAACACAAAGCAATCGAACAAGGTAAATTCCCCAGAGGAACAAATCTTCCCTTGCGTGGAAAAACTTTGGGGCTGGCTGGGCTTGGCCGCACGGGCAAAGCTATGGCAACCAGAGGGCTGGCATTCGAAATGAAAGTTGTAGCATATGAACCATACCCCGATCATGATTTTTGCAAGAAGCATGATATTAAACTTCTGAGCTGGGAAGATCTTTTAAAGCAATCCGACTTCCTATCGCTGCATCTGCCCTACAGCAAAGAATCGCATCACATCATCAATAAAAACACCTTGGGAATGATGAAGCCTTCAGCATTCCTGATTAATACTTCGCGAGGCGGTGTTATCAAAACAGATGATCTGCATGAAGCCTTGAAGGCAAAAAAAATCGCAGGTGCAGGCCTGGATGTATTTGAGGAAGAACCACCAGGCAAGCTTGGAATCTTCGAAATGGAAAATATAGTGCTCACGGCACACATGGCTGGGGTGGATGTTCAATCGCGAGACGACATGGCTCTTTCCGCTGCCCATGCAGTGGTGGACATTCTTAATGGCAAATGGCCTGCAGAAAAAGTAGTCAACCCAGATGTAAAGAAATAATCGCTTCGGCAATTATTCAATTAACTACTTGCTTTTGTCTCATACAGCAATGCAACCATCACAATAAAACACTGTGCTGGTTGCATTCTTCGTTTACACACACCTAATGGAGATCAAGATTTTCTGATTTGAAATTTGACGGGGCCCCAGGAACTCTGGCCACAAAAATCCACCAATTCTTTTGAGCCTGACTTCGCTGTTTCTTCTTTGCCCTCGAAAGGTTCAAACACCCTTCCCGTTCGCATATTCATATCAAATATGTATTTTCTCACCGCTTCAAGATCTTTCGAAACGATGGCAGGCAAGATCCCCAACAAGGCATTTCTGGAATTCGCAGAAAGCAATTCGTTATCTTTGGGGGCGTTCATAATTTCTTTAAATGCGTTCACTTCCTCTACGCCATGAACTCCGGGCTTTTCGCTATCGTAATGCAATTCGATCTGCCAATCGCTAGGCCAAGGAAGATTAGAGATCAGAGGGGATATCTTGTCTTCTTTAGTTTTACCCCCCTCAACAATCAATCCGCCATGATCAAAACCATAAAGGCCAATCGCAGACCGGTTGCCTCTACCAAAAATTGGGCCGAGTTCTTTTGTGGGCATATCAAAACCGTTTGCAAGCAGCAGAGATTTCCCCAAAGCCAGAGCAAGCTGGGTTCCCGTACCCAAGCCCACATGATGGGGGGCTGATTTTTCGACAATAACCTTGCAAGGTTTAAGTGGGATATTGTTCTTTTCGCAATAGGCTTGCAACTTCAGTGCGCATTCCTCAACCCTTTGCACATGCCCGCCTTGATAACTCCAAGAGTTTGATACTTCTGCAAGAACGGAAATCCCTGGGTTAGGAATCATCAACCCTATACCACCAAACCTGCGCACAGGAAGGGTGGGGTTGCCATTTAGGTCGTCCCAAAAAGGGATATTATTTGGAGTGAGGTTTAGGAAACCGAAGTGCAATCTACTGCCCGTAGTGACACGAACGATTCCCTGAGAAATACGCTGAAAATCGGAAGCACCTGAGTAACGCGGAAAAATCGCAGGCGCAAGGGGGTCAAATTGGTGGATAGGCATATCAAGATTCCGGGCCTGACTTATTGGCTTGGTTTCGCACAAACTGTTCAAGGAGTGAAAAAGCAGCGGCTTCTTTTTCTGAGCCTGTCTTTTGTACTAATGTAGATAATTTTGTAAATTCTTTTTCGATTTGTTCGAGGGATAAAAATGCGGTTCGTGACGCTAAAATTGCAGCTTCCAAAACAGCAAACATGGCACGGTTAAAACCAAAAAAATCTCTCTGCCTATGAACTTTCACCACTTCGCATTCCAACCTGACCCGATCCTCGGAAGTATCGGCAATGACCACCTTGAATTCGTAGGCCCTGCAACTTTCGTTAAGGATGAAGCCTTTAACCATGCTTGAAGGCATGTTTGGCGGTGAATCCATCAAGCCAATAGCGCCCCGGGCAATCAGAGTGACATCATCGGTCACATGAAAAACCCCTTCGGGATGCTTGAGTAAATTTTGGCAAGTTTGGGAGGTAGAATACGGGCGTAAAAGCAAATGCGACATGGAAGAATCAACCCGGGGGCCCATAGGAGCCACATGGATTTTTCCTTCTTTTCCGATCGTGGTAACTAGACCTTCTAAAATCATTTCTAGAAACCTTAAATTAAAGGTGCACCTTGGATTTATAGCCCATTGTTTTTATAGTGACTTTGGGCATATAAAGCTTCCAACTGCGGAATACCTCATGGTCGAAAACGCTCCTTACCTGCGACATACACACGAAAATCTCACTATTGAGGGCTATTCTAGGGCTGCGGTTCAGTCTTATTGGCGGGTCCCGGAATTAAAAATGGGCTTCGATTTGGGAGCCCAACCTTGGGATTTCATGGGCACTCCTAACTGGTGTATCAGCCATACCCATCTCGATCATGTCGCCAGCCTGCCTATTTATGTAGCCCGCAGGCGCATGATGAAAATGGAACCCCCTAATATTTACGTCCCTGCTTACGCGGTCGAAGATTTACGCAAGCTACTCTTGGTTTTTCAACGGCTTGATCGTGGCCGTATGAATTGCAATCTCGTTGGATTGGAAGCGGGCCAGGAATTTGAATTAAGCAGAGATCATGTGGTTACCACTTTTGCAACCACCCATACGATTCCATCGCTGGGATTTATGGTTTGGCAGAGGCGCAACAAGCTAAAAGAAGAATTTCAGGGATTTTCAGGGGATAAGATTCGTGATTTAAGACTATCGGGCACCCCGGTCACCCAGGAAATTCGCACTCCTTTGCTGGCTTACACAGGCGATACCAGCCCCGCAGGATTAGATAATTATCCCCCTGTTTATGAGGCCAAGATTCTCATTACGGAAATGAGTTTCATTCGGTCTAAACATCGCAGAGAAAAAATCCACAAATTCGGGCACATGCATCTCGATGATTTTGTCGAACGTGCAACGATGTTTAAAAATGAATTGATTGTTGTTGGGCACCAAAGCACTCGATACCTCCGGAGTGAGATTTTAAGGGTGTCAGAGCGAAAAATTCCCCCAGAGCTGTTTAGCAAAATGAAAATATGGGTGTAAGTTAACAACTAGCCAACGCCAAGCCCCCATACCTCCCAAGATCCATATAGTTCAAGGCTAGGGTTGACCTTAGCCCCATCCTAGGATATTGCTGCCCACCCAAAGGAAACTTTAGGCACAGGAATGTTCATGGCTATGCTGTTTCGAATGGTTTTGATCGCTGGTTTTTTGCAAATTGCAAGTGGCTGCACAAACTTTGGCCAAGCCAAGATGCAGCGAGTGCAAATGCCTGTTGCAAATGACAATCGTTCCGTTTCGCTGGATGACGAAAATAAGGATCCGACCAAAGTTCTTGCAAAAGCAGAGCTTATAACAAAAAAAACAGTAGCAACAAAAACCAAGGACTCCGACTCGCCCAAAGAGCAGAAGTCTTTAAAAGTACAAGATCTACCCCCTGCCCTAAAACTTCTTTCACTTAAATCAGAAAAGGATGCCAAGGATAAATTGGCTGCTAACAAGCCCCAACCTTTAAGCATTCCGCCACCACCCGAGCCAGAACCTGAAAAAGAACTCGCCAAGAAAGAAAAGACTGAAGGCGAACCAATTGCGAACAAAGAAATCGAACCTTTTCTTTTAATCTCTGAAAAGCCTATTTTCGAAAAGCCAACAGAGGCTAAAGGGCCGACTTTAGAAGCTAAAGAGCCTAATTTAGATGTTGCAAAGACTCCCGTTGAAGAAAAAAAATCTCCCGATCCCAAACTCATCCCAGAAGTTTTAAACTTGAGTCCAGCGGTTTTGGCCTTCAAGCAAATTCTGGAAAACAAGCCTGAAGAAGCAAGCAAAACCTTAAAGAATGGCCCTGCACCCAATCCGGAAATGGTCGAATTCCTTTTAACAGCAGCAGGATTGATTTTAAAAAATGATGTTTTGAATTCAAAAGAAGCATCGCAAGCCTTGGATATGGTTGGAAAAGCACAAGAAAAACTGCGTAAGCAGGCTGCTCTAAACTTAGAAAACCTCCAGTTCTGTAAGGATATCCATGGGTTTGGTTCTTTCGATCCTTTGACTTCCAGCCCCGGTTTCCAGCAAGGCAAAGGCACGCAACCAGGCGAAAAAATCATGGTTTATGTCGAAGTCGAAAATGTGCACTGCAGCAAGGACAACGGGGTTTACGAATCAATGCTTTCAAGTAACCTCGAAATCCATGACAGCAACGGGAAGATACTTAACATGGCTTTCCCGCCACGAATTGACCGCAGCAGGGCGCAAAGATCCGATTACCACCTCACCTTTCAGTTTAGGGTGCCCCCTAAATTACAGCCTGGTCTATACACCCTATGGGTAAGTGTGGAAGAAACTGCAATTTCTGGCCAAGGGCCACGCTCTTGCAAAAAATCCATCGACTTCAAGGTTATTCCTAGCACTCCTCAACCTGAATAACGCCCTTAAATCTTGATTCGAAACGACCTTTTACGCATTTCGTATTAGTTTCCGTAAAAATCCTCGGCCTTGCTGTTCACATCCTAAACCATTTGCAATGACCTCACCTGCACAAGCGCAAGCATGGGAGATATGAAACAATTGGTAAATACAAATAGTTTAGGCAACTGTTTCGCAGCCATCAGGTTTGTCTTTATCGGCAGACCTGTTCTATTTCTCCAAATCGGCCCATCTCGGCCCACCTGACCTAACCGGATTATTCATCACTTTTCGGTTCCATATAAGCATTTTTTTCAAAGTTTGGGTTAAGTCTTTCGTTGACTCAACCGCAGATACACCGTAGACTTTGCGCAACGGAATGCATTACATCCTTAACGCTTGCCTTGGTTTTATTTCAAAACATGGGGCGTTTGGAAAAAATAGAAAGCTTTGGAGTGCTTATGGCTCCCCTTAATTTGTCTTTGATCACTCAACAACCTACCGAGGGGTTTTACGACTCCAAGGTGTTTTCCCCAGCGGCACTTCCGCTTCGGACCTTTTTACCGGTTCATTATGAACCAAATTACGCCTACCCTTTGATCGTTTATTTACATGCGCATGGTTGCAATGAAGAGCAAGTTTTACGCTACGCACCTCACATGAGCAGACGCAATTATATTTCGATTTCTTTGCGTGGCATGCATGCCACGATGATCAAGAAAAACCTTAAGCACAAAAATGCTTACACCTGGGGTCCTGACGGTTCATGCGATGCAATGGTTGAAGATTACATCTTTAATGCCATCGAAAAAACCCAAGACTCCTACAACATTAACTTAAACAGGGTTTTCCTTGCTGGTTTTTGTGAAGGTGCAACTTTGGCTTATCGAATGGCTTTCCAGTACCCTGAAAAGTTCGCTGGTATTTTAGCTCTTAACGGTCATCTGCCCCGCCATCAAGCGCCACTATGGCGCGTTCAAGCCTTGAAGAACCTACCTGTGTTCATGGGTCATGGGATTGCAAACTCGGTTGTTACTTCACGATCCGCTGAAAAAGACCGTGACAGCATGATTCTTGCTGGCATGAATCCATTCTGGCGAACTTATGGTACGAACCATCGCATTCACGCTGAAATGCTCAGGGATGCCAACACCTGGATCATGGATAAGATTCAAAACGATAAAAAAGCAGGCAGAAGTTCCTTCTCTGCGTAAGCCGGTTTTTAAAGAATAAAGCGAGCAAGGTCTTCTCTTTGCAACACATCTTTCAGCCTATTTTTCACATAGGCTGAATCTATTTTCTGGGTCTTTTCGTCCAGATCTGATCCATGGAAACTAATTTCCTCGACCACTCTTTCCATCACCGTGTGCAATCTTCTTGCGCCAATATTCTGGGTTGTTGAATTTACTTCAAATGCAATGTCTGCAAGGGCCTCTAATCCATCCTTAGTAAATTCCAAAGTGATGCCTTCGGTTTTAAGCAGTTCAGAATACTGGGTGGCGAGCGAGTTTTGGGGTTCGGTAAGAATCCGATAAAAATCTTCCTTACACAAATCAGTCAACTCCACCCGAATGGGGAAACGCCCCTGAAGCTCTGGCATCAAATCTGAAGGTTTAGATACATGAAACGCACCTGCCGCTATAAAGAGAATATGATCAGTTTTTACAGGCCCATAACGGGTATTTACGGTAGTGCCTTCTACCACAGGAAGCAAATCTCTTTGCACACCCTGACGCGAAACATCAGGCCCCTGCGATTGCCCACTGGTACAAACCTTGTCGATTTCGTCTAGAAATATGATCCCTTGGTTCTCAACAAGCTCGACTGCTTTTTCATTTACGGCCTGCCTATCGATCAAAGCTTCGGTTTCCTGCTCGAGAATAATTTTCCGGGCATCGCAGATTTTAACCTGCCTAGTCTGAGAGTTCTTGGGCAGCATTTTTTCAAACATACTTTGAAAATCAGCATCCATGTTCTCCATTCCCATGTTGGAAAACACCTGCACTGGCACTACCTTTTGCTCGATGGAAAGTTCCACCATGCGCTCTTCCAACTCTCCTGCATTCAGCCTTTCTTTCATGATTTCCCGGGCATGATTACTTTTAACGTTTGCATCTTCATCTTCGGGTTGCCAAGGCGAGGTGCCTGGCAATAGCAAATCTAGTAATCGTTCCTCAAGCCTTTCTGCAGCCTTGGTTTCCACCGATTTTCGTTGTTCCTTGCGGATCATGCCTGCTGCAACTTCGGCAAGGTCGCGGATCATGCTTTCGACATCCCGACCATGGTATCCCACCTCGGTGTATTTGGTTGCTTCGACTTTAAAGAAAGGAGCACCTACCAATTGGGCCAACCTGCGTGCGATCTCAGTTTTGCCCACGCCTGTAGGCCCGATCATGATGATATTTTTAGGAGTAACATCTTTACGCATTTCAGGCACCAATTGCTGCCTGCGCCAGCGATTGCGAATTGCAACAGCCACCGCTCTCTTGGCAGCGCCCTGCCCCACAATATATTTATCCAACTCGGAAACGATTTGCTTAGGGGTCCAGTCAGACAATTTTGCACTCTCCATGAAGTTACGAAGCAAAGGTTTGCTAATGTTTAGAGGGTTTCGACAAGAATATTACGATTCGTGTAAATGCACATATCTCCTGCAATTTCTAGCGATTTTTGCACTATTGCAGTGGCATCCAGATTGCTGTTGGCAATAAGAGCCCGAGCTGCGGCTGTTGCATACGGCCCGCCCGAACCAGTTGCAGCTATGCCATCGCTTGGTTGGATAACATCGCCACTTCCGCTGATTAATAGTACATTTTCTTGATCTGCAGCGATCAACATGGCTTCCAATCGTCTTAACATTCGATCGGTACGCCATTCCCGGGCTAATTCGATTGCAGCACGAGGCACCAACCCTTGATAGTCTTTTAATTTGGATTCAAAGCGTTCGATCAGGGCAAACGCATCTGCAGCAGCGCCAGCAAAACCTGCAAGGACTTTACCCTGAAACAATCTGCGGATTTTCTGGGCATCATGTTTCATTACAATATTACCCAAAGTTACTTGACCATCACCGCCTAGGGCCACTTTGCCTTGGTGCCTGACCGCCAAAATGGTAGTAGCATGAATTTTTTCCAGCATATTTGCTCCCTTAGGGGGTTTTTACTTGGCTTTCATTGAAACATCTTAGAAAATCATCGTAATATTCGTATCACAAATCCGAATACCTTTATAATGATATTTAGTAGGCAACACTCATTCTTTGAAAGGGGAGCCCATGATAGGCATCATGAAAAATTTAAGTATATTCGGTGCGATAGCACTATGCTTGGTAATCAATAGCGACTTAAAAGCGGAATACCGCGAGGTCAAGGATCCCGCTGGCTTCTTTTCTGAAAACGCAAAGTCCGAAGCCAACCGCAGGATTTTAGATATCGAAAAACGATTTAAGCATGATCTTGTCATCGAGACTTTCGTATCTATCCCTGATGATGTTAAAAAAGGCGTTGATCTTAAAGATCGGCCTGCTGCAAATCGCATGTACGATCAATGGGCACGTAAGCAAGCTTCCAGCCTAAGGGTCAATGGGGTTTACATCCTGCTTTCCAAAGACCCAGCACATCTTCAAATCGAAGTTGGCAATGAAACCCAAAAGAAAATCTTTTCACTGCTTGACCGAGACAACCTAACCAGTCTCATGCTTACAAAACTTAAAGAAAAGCAAAATGATAAAGCTCTCATCGAAGCAGTTAACTTTGTTTACACTGCCATGGAATCGCATCCCGATAGCCGTAGGCCAGGCGTGGTGGCCCCCCCAGTTAACAACCAAAACAAACCCGTGGCTGCGGCTCCTCGACCTAAAGAAAACAACCCAATTCAAAATAATGCTGAAGGCTCTCCTATCGGGGGCTGGATTTGTATGGGACTTTTAGTTCTAGGCGGGGCTTGGTTGGTTATCGCAATATTTAGAGCTTTGTTTGGCGGCGGCGGGGCAATGGCAGGGGGCGGCGGTTATGGCGGCGGCGGTATGGCCCCAGGATATGGCGGAGGCGGTGGTGGCGGCTTTTTCAGCTCGCTCTTGGGGGGTATGTTTGGCGCTGCTGCTGGTATGTATATGTACAACAACTTTTTCGGTGGTAACCATGGTGGCTCTTCCGCCTATGGTGCTGATCAAACCGGCGCTGGCGATAATGGTTCTTCCGCTCAAGATACCGATTACTCGGGCTCTGGTGGCGACATCGATGATAACTCTGGCGGTGGCGGCGGAGACTTCGGCAATGATGCGGGTAATGATAATGGTGGTGGCGGTTGGTTTGGTGGTGGTGGCGGTGACAACGGTGGTGGTGGCGGATGGTTTGGCGGTGGAGATAATGGCGGTGGTGGTGATTTCGGTGGCGGCGGAGACTTCGGCGGTGGTGGTGACTTCGGCGGTGGTGGTGACTAATTTCCCCACGATTATCTTCCTTTAGGATTTTCTCTCTTTGACCAACTGCTTTTTTTGTCAAAAACTTGCTTCCTTGCATTCCCTTCCCTCGGAAGAACTTGTTTGGAACTTCCCCAACAGTTTTGTGCTGCTGGGGAAGTGGCAGTTTTATCAAGGCTATTGCATCGTTGTTGCCAAGCAACATGAGAGAGAACTCAACGCACTCCCCGATGAAATTAGGCACGCCTATTTTGATGAAATGTGCCTCGTTGCCAAAGCTATTGAACAAGTT